>JAXIOF010000002.1:82787-100868 GCA_034190545.1 Candidatus Afararchaeum irisae
TGTTCGTGTTCGTGTTCGTGTTCGTGTTCGTGTTCGTGTTCGTGTTCGTGTTCGTCGCCGCCCCCAAGTGTCAGACGTATCTCTCCCTGTATCACGTACTGTTCGTGTTCGGTCTCGGGATGGTAATGTCTCGGCATACCGCCACCGGGCTCCATGTAGAACTTCCTCAGGTTGAAGTTGGGGGCACCGTCGTCCTCCGTGATGAAACGCCTCACCTCAACTCCGTCGCCTCTTCCGACCTTCTCCAACTTGACGTCTGAGTCTCTCTTCACTGGCATTATTTATTACCCTATGTACCTCAGGTCGTTGTCTCCCGCCGCCGACGGGGACTGCTGTATCTGGTTCATGTCCTGGAGACGCTGTACGACCTCTTCCATCTCCTCGGCGCGTTCCTCAAGCTCCTCCATGTCGACCTCGAAGCCGAGTGCCTGGGTCAGGACTTCTAAGACTGCCTGTGCGCTCTTGGGATCGACCATGTAGCCGCTCGTCTCTCCCATGAGACAGACAGCGGGTACTCCTCTCTGTTCTCCTAACCCGAGTAGGAGACCCGATATTCCGACTATGCCACCAGCGGGCTCGTCGCTCTCGAAGTCGACTCCGAGTTCTTTCGTCTCCTCTAAGAAGTCGCGGTCGTTAGCCGCGCCGTAGACGTCGTACTCCTCGACTAACTCGCCCGTCGGGACGCCACCGAGTGTGTAGACTCTCTCGACGCCGAACTCCTCGGCGATGTCGAGGACACGTCCCGTTATCTTGTAATGTCCGTCCATCGTCTGTGACTGGTGGTCGCCAGTAAGTACGAGGAAGTCGTTCCCCTCGACCTCACAGTGGTGGAGCTCTATGCTGACTAGCTCAGCCATCCCCTCGTCGTCGACCTCCGACTGAGGAGGGAAATGCTGTGAGTAGATACGTCTCACGACCTCCGACTCGAACTCACCGACTATATGATCCGAGACGAGCTTCCCGACGTGTCCGACTCCCGGGAGCCCCTCTATAAGAACCGGGCTCTCTACTTCGACGTCTGTGACCTCCTCGACGGCTATCTCTTCTGTCTCTATCTGTGATCTTCCCATTTTGTCTTCCTCCTGTAGTTACCGTACTTGTCCTTGGGTGAAAAACGAGGCGGTGAACTGTTCTCTGTCTCTTTTCCACAGACTCGACACGTCTCACCTAAGCTGTATACGGGCTTTTCGTGTTCGTCCGAGAGACATCTCCTTATGACGGATTTCATGTAGCTGTAGCTAAGCTTCCGCAGTCCGTGACTTAGAGTGGTACTCTCCCGTACCTCCGAGGTCTCTTATCCTGTCGACAGCCTTCTGAGCGGCTTCCTCGACCGCCCTCTCGGCGGTCTTGTAGTCGTGTGCCTTCGCGGTTATACGGTACTCAGGTGCCGAGACGTACTCGACGTCTATCTCGACCTCCTCCTCGCCGTCGTATCCTATCTCTTCGAGGGCTTTCTTTATGTCGTCTACTCCTCCGAGAGACAGCGTCTCAAGGTCGACGAAGCCGTCTATCTCGACGTAGGGGACGCTGACGTTCTCGCGCGCGACCCTCGTGATGCTCTCAGCGATCTCGGGCTCTACTTCGGCTTCCTCGATTACCTCGACACCGCCCTTCGCCGCCTCCTCGAGAGCCTCGTACATAGTGCCGTAGGTATTTATGAGGGCTTCGGCGACACGTGTGAAAGCCTCGTCTGTGTCTTCGACGTCGACCTCTTCGTCTTCGAGAGCCATCGAGACCCATTTGTCGGCTTTCTGTTCGTTCTTCCACTCCTGTATCTTCGTCCTCTTCTGCTTGTCGTTGACGTCCTTGATCGAGAGGTCTATCTGGTGGCTCTCCCTGTCGACGTCCAGAACCTTACAGACGACTGTCTGATCCTCGCGGACGTAGTCACGTATGTACTTGACCCAGCCGCTCGAGACCTCCGAGACGTGGACGAGACCCTCCTTATCCTCGTACTCGATGAGGTCGACGAAGGCACCGAAGTCCTCGACCTCTGTAACCTTACCCACGACGAGCTCTCCGGGATCAGGCCAGCCGCTGTACTTCATCCGTCTACCGCGCCTCCGCTACCTCTACTACGTCTCCCTGTATCTCTGCCTCTCCTCCCGTCGGAACCACGAGAGTCGAGCCACAGACCGCACACGGTACCTCCGAAGCCGCCTTCTCGAAGACTACCTGTTCGTTCTCACAGTCGTCACATCTGACCTTGAGGAATCTTCCCGCCATCTTAGTCCTCCAGTTCGAGCTTTCCGGCTCTCCATCCCTCTCTGAGATGTGCCTTGCCACACTCACTGCATCTGTAACGCAGGTCTGTCTTCTTAGTCGGCTTGTTTCCTCCCGGAACCTTCGAGAACTTACCGTCGTTACCTATTCCCGAGTTGCGTTCCCTCTGTCGGTCTATCCATTTCATACCCGTCTCTCGTCCTCTCTGTACCTTCTCGACTTCCATCTCCTGGTGGGAGTCACAGTTGGGACAGTAAGTCCTGAAACGTCTCGGCATCTTCATAGTGCATAAAGGTAGACGTCCCGAGGGTTTGATACTTTCGGTTAGAACTACGGGTCAGAGTTCCGACGACGGACAGATGTCTTCGAGGACACAGTCACCGCAGTCGGGCGATCTCGCCGTACACGTCGCCCTTCCGTGGAATATCAGGAGATGTGAGACGAGCCTCCACTGGTCTCTGTCGTATATCTCCATCAGGTCTTCCTCTATCCTCTCGGGCTTCTCCTCTTCTGTGATACCGAGACGCTGCGAGACCCGCTGAACGTGTGTGTCGACTGCTATTCCCTCGTGGCTGTCGAAGGCATTCGAGAGGACGACATTGGCGGTCTTCCTCGCTACTCCCTTGAGTGTCGTGAGTTCGTCCATGCTCCTCGGCACCTCGCCGCCGTACTCCTCGACTATACGCCGCGACGACTCTAAAAGGTAATCCGACTTCGAGTTGTAGTAGCCCGTCGAACGGATAATCTCCTTCAGTCTATCCTCGTCCGCCTCTGCCATCGCCTCGGGCGTCGGATACTCGTCGAAGAGTTCGGTTGTGACCTTGTTCACGCGCTCGTCGGTACACTGTGCCGACAGAACCGTGGCTACGAGAAGCTGAAACGGAGTCTCGTAGTCGAGTGTAGTGTGTGCCTCGGGGTACTCCTCCTCCAGACGTTCGTAGACCTCCTGTGCGCGTTCCTGCCGATCCATATCAGAACACCAGAGACTCTATCTTCTCGACCATCTCGTCTGACATCGGCTCGTACTCGGTCGCCGCGGCGACGTTCTCCTCAACCTGTTCGGGAGTCTTCGCGCCGGGTATAGTCACAGAGACAGCGTCGTGTGCGAGTACATACTTTATAGCCGCCTGTGTGGGGCTGTAATCCTTGTCCTCCTCCTCGACAAGCCTCTTGAGTTCGTTTCCCGCGCGCACTCTCTGTCTCACGAGTTCGTCGGGCATTCCCTTTCTCATGTCGGTCGTCGGAAAGTCGTGGTCTTCGTCGTACTTTCCCGTCAGGAAGCCGTTGGCGAGGGGCTCACGCGCGACTATACTCACGTCGTTGTCCTCGGCGTAGTCGAAGAGGTATCTCTTGGCGCCCTTCTTTATTATGTTGAAGCCGACCTCGACGACGTCTACGTCTCCCGTCTCTGCGGCGATACGTCCCTCTGCTGGCTCGTGTACAGAGACGCCGTACTGTCCAATCACGCCCTCGTCCTTCATCCTTCTGAGGGGTGCGTAGGTGTCGGAGTCGGAGAGTGCCTTACGCGGCGGGTTCTGGAGCATGTAGACGTCTATATAATCCGTCCTGAGACGTTCTATGCTCTTGACCGCGGCGTACTTTATGTACTGGGAGTCGAAGTTCATATCGCCGTCCTGGTAGAAGTCGGCTCCTCCCTTCGTGCAGACACGTATGTCGTCGGAGTTCGTCTCGACTGCCTCGGCGAGTATCTCCTCCGAGTGTCCGTGTCCGTAGACATCGGCTGTGTCGAAGAAATCGACGCCGAGTTCGCGCGCCTTACGTACAGCGGCTACCGACTCGTCGTCGTCGGTAGGACCGTAAGAGTTGCCGTACTCGTCTCCTCCTATTCCCCATCCCCCGAATCCGACCTCAGAGACCTCAATCTCCCCCAGACTGCGTTTCTTCATACCCATACGCCGTGTAGTTCTTGGGTGTTTATGCCGTTTGTCGTTTGTCTTTGGTTCCCACGCCACACCACACTACTCAGACTCTCCCTCTCGCTGTCAGTTCCGTCGGTCGGCGCGGTACATCCCGCGACTGTGACGAGGTGACGAGGATCACATAGACTGCGACAACACCGACTGAGGATCTCACTCTCACTCTCACTCTCACTGGTACATACCGGGTCCACCGCTCGGCTCTTGTGTCTGTCCCTGTGCCTGTCTCTGCTTGAGCTGCTGTGCTATCTGCTGTTTCTGTCTCTGTATCTCCTCAGCCTGTTCGACGAGCTCCGATGTGTCTATGTCGAAGCCTAGGAGGGGTTCAAGAGCCTCTTCTACCACACTCCTCGCGGCTTTTGGGTCAGGCAGATACGGGTTCGCCTCTACTATCAGAACCGCGGCGGGGACGTCTGCGTGGTAACAGTCGTTGACGAGCGATCCCGTGATACCGCCGACGATACCTCTGTCCTCGGGTATCTCGATCCCGGCGTCTTCGAGCTTCTTCTTCATTCCGTCGGTAGTCGCGACACCTCTCACGGTTCCGACTGTCTCCTCCGACTGAGCGGGCGATCCGGCTAAGAAGACAGCCTTCTCGAACTCGTCGGCGAGGTCGTTGAGGACACAGTCGCCAAGCGGATCGAAGGCGTTCGGCGGGAGTGCCATGTCGCTCTGTAACGTCATTATACTCGGCTCCTCTCCGGCGTAGACACGTACAAGATCACCCACCTTCCCGTCACTGAAAGTCGCCACGGGCGGGAACTCTTCCGACTGTATCACACCGTGTTTTTCGAGCTGTAGCTGTTTTGTTATCTGGTCGACGGCTATCGAAGCCACGAGACCGTGTCCCGGAAGACCCTCAATGAGCGTTGGTGACTCCGACTCTAGCTCCGTTATACGTCTGAACTCGGCTGTTCTCTGTGTCTCTGTCCCCGGCATAGACCCCAAGACGGCTGTGAGACATATAGTTCTTTTCTACATTACATACTCACGACTGGTTCGCCTCCCGACACGCGTTTCAGAGCTATTATAGAGACGAGCGATCCGAGAGGAAAGACGGCGAGGAGGAAAAACATCAATCCGTAGTTGTTTCCCGTCTGGGTCAGAACCCATCCCGCGAGAGCCGCGCCGACGGCTCCGACTCCGAAGTTTATTCCGAAGACGAGACCGAAACCCACACCCCTGTTGTCCTCGGGGAGGTACTTAGTGACGACTGTCGAGTGTAGAGGCGGAAGTGTAAAGAGGAGAGCACCGAATGCAACTCCGCCCGCGAGTATCCATCTACCTGACCCGAGACCCAGCACGACGAAAGACGCGCTCGTCGCAACGTAGACCCCCTTCAGAACTGTCTCGACTTCGAACCTCTCTCCCAGGTTACCTCCGACTATCTGACCCACAGACCCTATGAGGAGTATCGTCGAGTAGACCCAACGTCCCGACTCTATCTCCTTCCCCGCTACTTCGAGATCCGGGAGAGACGAGACGGTGTTGAGGAAGTCGGGAAGGAAAGTCAGCGACCCTCTGTAGTACATCCCCGCGAAGATATAGACGCCGACGACCGCGGCGAATCCCACGGTCGCGAAAGAACTCATCTGTCCGAGTAGACTACTCTTGCCATCAGCGTCAGCTTTGACCTCGTCGTCTGATTCGACGGGGTCGTCGGGTCCCCACAGACGGAAGACGAAGCCGAAGACGACGAGTGACGCGCCGAGGACAACGAGGAGCGTCCTCCAGTCGGTGAATGTGAGTCCGACAGTCACTCCCAGAGGACCGAGACCTATGCCTATGTTCGCGCCGAGACCGTGGTACGCGAACCCCTTGCTCGGCTCGTCGGCACGTCTGCTTATGAGGCTGAGAGCGGGTGAGTGGTAGAGACCCGCGCCCGCCCCCGCGAGTGCGACGACGAGACCGAGACTAGCGAAGCTGTCGACGGCTAAAACACCCAGTAAAGCCACTCCGGTTCCGAAGAGGAAGAGGTCTATCGCGGTGTCGGCTCCGAGCCTGTCACTTATGACCCCAGCGGGCAGCGACGTTACTCCGAAGAGAGCCGCCATCGCAGTCACGACGAGTCCGAGCGTGTATCTCGTGACTCCGAACTCAGTGACCCAGATCGGCACCAGAATCGGAATCGAGAGCATCACAGCGTGGTTGAGCGAGTGGGCTGTCGTCGAGTAAGCCAAGAGATGTCTGTCGGACTCCGTGAGATGACCCTTGAGACCTAGCTCCTCCGATATGGCAGAAACCACAGACATGTGTGTCTAACACTAAACCGCGAAACCGTATAAAAGGGTGGATATGGGTCGGGTCGGGTTCGAACCGACGGCCTCCGCCGTGTGAAGGCGGTGTCATGACCAACTAGACTACCGACCCTCCAGTCTAGAGTTGTCTCTTCGGGATTTTAAGCTTACGACGTCGGCGCGTACGTCGAGCTATCTCAGTCGTAGTCCCTCCACTTGTGGTCGCACTCGGTACAGATGTAGAAACGTGTCTCCGACTCGTCCGCGGCGCGCGTCTGCTGGAGGTACCAGTAGGCTGTGTCGTTGCCACATTCGGGACACGTCTCCTCCGTGGTCGGCAGACCCTTGTCCTCTTCGTCCTCAAGGACGGTGACTTCGCCCCGTCCACCCTCCTCAGTTGTCGTGTAGTCGGCGTCGTCTTCCTTCACCTTGACCGCGCCACACTCCTTGCACTTGAAGACGCCGCCATCTAGGTACATCATCGAGCCACACTCTGGACAGAACTCCATAACTACGGAGAAGTAGGTTGCGGTCACACTTAACCTCCACGGCTCGTCTCTCTTGGTGGCTTAACAAACAAACAGATTAAGTATCTAAGCCGTCTGTCTTACTCTATGACTGACCAAGAAGCTGAAGAGTCTGAGGACGAGAACGAGACGCAGGGGATTCAGGAAGGAGACTTCATACTCATAGACTACACCGCGACGACTGAGGAAGGCACTGTCGTTGACACTACGAGACAGGAAGTCGCAGACGAAGAGGGTCTTGACGAGGAAGGTAGGAGCTTCGAGCCCCAGCCCATCATAGTAGGTGAGGGACAGATATTCGAGGAGGTCGAGGACGAGATCATAGGTGAGGACGTCGGATACTCGGGGGAGATAACTATCGACGCCGCCGACGCCTTCGGAGAGTACGACCCCGAGAACGTCGAGACAGTCAACGTCAAGAAGATAGACGAGGAGAACCGTTACCCCGGTGCTCAGGTCGAGGTAGACGGACAGCAGGGATACATAGAGACAGTCGTCGGAGGACGCGCGAGAGTCGACTTCAACCACCCTCTCGCGGGACAGGATATAGAGTACGACTTCGAGGTAGTCGACACTGTCGAAGGTAAAGTCGAGAAGGCGGAGGCTCTCGTCTTACTCAACGCTGGTGCTGAGGTCGACGTCACGCTCGGCACCGAGACGAAGACCGAAACAGAGGTCGTCGAGACCGACGACGGCGACGAGACTGAGGAAGAGGAGGAAGTCGAGGTCGAGACCCTCTACATAGAACAGACCCCCGAGCTCTCGATGAACCAGAACTGGATAATCGGCAAGAACCAGGTCGCACAGGAGATAATTGACCAGCTAGACGTCGAGAGAGTCGTCGTGAGGGAGACTATAGACGCAGGCGAGGGAATGGGCATGGGAATGGGAGGGCTCGGACCTGAGGTCGTTCCCAACGAGGGCGGCGAGGAAGTCTCCGCCGAGGAGATAGCCGAGGACATACAGGCTGCTGACGAACACGAACACGAACACGAACACGATCACGACCACTAAACAGACCAGACACCGCCTTGAAGGTATCCATACTCAACGTCGGCGACGAGATACTCGACGGAGACATACAGAACACCAACTCGACTTGGCTAGCCTCGCGTCTCTCTGAGATCGGTGTAGACGTCGAACGTATCTGTGTTCTGCCCGACAGGGTCGCCGACATCTCGTCCACAGTGAGCGAACACAGCCGTCTCTACGACGCCGTCGTAGTCACAGGGGGTCTCGGACCCACCCACGACGACGTCACCGTCGAGGCGGTCGGACGGGGCTTAGACAGGAACATCGAAGTCAACGACGAGGCTCTCGAATACCTGCGCGAGGGGTACGCGGGGCAGACGAGCCTCGAAGCCACAGCGGAGCTTCCCGAGAACTGCCGCGTCGTCATGAACCACGAGGGCGTCGCGCCGGGATGCATAGTCGAGAACGTCTACGTCTTCCCCGGGGTTCCCGTCGAGATGAAGTCGATGTTCGAGAAAGTCAAGGACGAGTTCGAGGGGGACGAGACATACACGAGGTTCGTCTACACCACGATGTACGAGAGTCAGATAATCGGATACCTCGAAGAGGTGCGTCAAAAATTCGACGTACAGGTCGGAAGCTACCCCGGCGGAGAGGGTGAGGAGGTACGCGTCAAGCTCACCTCCGGCGACGAGGACGAGGTCGAGGACGCAGCCGACTGGCTCTCCGTCGAGTTCGAGGAGTCGTAGCGTAAACATTATAATACTAAAAGATCATTTGTAATTCAGTATGGCGATAGATCCAGACTTTGAGGACAACAGAGAGGTTGTAGACCAGCACAACGGACACGACGTCTGGGGTCCCGTAAATGAGCCCGAGGAACTCGGTATACACGGAACCCGTGTTGCCGTCGACTTCGACATATGTATAGCAGACGGCGCGTGTCTAGAGGACTGCCCCGTCGACGTCTTCGACTGGATAGACACTCCCGACCACCCCGAGTCGGAGGAGAAGGCAGACCCCGCACGTGAGGACGACTGCATAGGATGCTACCTGTGTGAGGACGTCTGCCCCGTCGACGCGATAAAGGTCAAGTACTAAGATAAACTAAAACCCAACTCGGGTTTCGGCTTTCTCCATCTGTTTTTCCGGTGTCAGAAGTAGAAGTCAGAATATACTCGCGCGTGAGTAGACCTCTATCCCCTCCGATGTGAGTTCGTAGGGTCTTATACTGCGTGAGTGGGACGTGTCACGTATCTTGACTATCTCGACTGCCATCCGTGTCCCTGAGCCGCCCTCCTCACGCACGTAACGCAGGACTACGAAGGCATCAGCGAGATACTCTATTATGCCGTACTTCGACTTGTAGGCGTCGTCGTCCGACGCCTCGCTCGTCATCAGAACTGTTATTCCGGCGTCCTTGAGACTCTTTCCGAACCTGAAGACCTGGTTACGTCTCTCCCCCGCTGTGTCGAACATCATCTCTATGAGTGTCACCGAGTCGAAGACGACACGGCTCGCTCCGAAGTCGGTGAGCATACGTGGGAGTTCGTTACGTATGCTGTTGAGGCTCGTGGCGACCTCGACGGGGTTCATATGCACGATTTCGAGAGAGCCCTCGTCCTCGTACCTGCTGAACTCCCAGCCCATACTGTCGGCGGTCGATCTCACCGAGTCCTCGGTCTGTTCGAGCGCGAAGAAGACGCATTTCTCTCCGTTCGAGAGTCCCTCGTGGATGAACTGCATCCCGAAGGTCGTCTTACCCGTACCCGGACTTCCGACGGTCGCTATCATGCTTCCGCGTGGTATTCCGCGGTCGATCATCTCGTCGAGACCGTTGACACCCGTCCTTATACGGTTCTCTCCGACCCTCAGTCCCTCCTCGTCGCCTTTGTCCTTCCCCTTCGTCACGTCGGGGAACCAGTCATCCGGATCACCTAGGTCGCCCGCCTCGTCGTCTACTCGCTCTAACTCCGGCTCTGGCTCTTCCTCAGTGTTGCCTTCGTCGTCGCCGAACTCTCCGAAGCCGAAGTCTTCGTCACCTTCGTCTGACATCCTCTTCTCTCACCCGTACTTTCTTATACTACTTATCTCGAATCCCTCGTCGGTCACGCTCGTCTCATAGACGTCGTTCTCGTTTTCGCTGAGCTCAGCCATCGCTCCTCTGAACGAGCCTATGTACATAGTCCTCTGTCTCTGCATCTCCCCCTTTGCCCACTCGAAATGGAGAGTGCCGTCGAGAGTCGCGGATATCTCCTCGTGTCTGTTCTGCGTGAGTGTCTTCTCGTCTAAGAGACCGTATATGAGACCGTTCCACTCCTTCGACATCTTCTGGAGACCCGCGAGGAGAACTAGGAGGTCGCTCCAGTCTATACGGACGTTGGTCGCCCTCACTAGCGACGTGAGTGAGTCGATTATTATGAGGTTGTCGCCCGCGTTTCTGTCTAGGTAGTCGGCGAACTCCGAGAGTAGACCCTCGGATCCCTCGGAAGCCCCTAGCCCTTTTAGACCCCTGAGCTCCTCGCCTATCCAGGATCTCGGAACAGCAGTGTTGTGGAAGTAAGACTTCGAGAAGTCCCTGAAGACGAGGTTCTCGGTCAGAATCTCGTACATCTCTTCGTTGAGGACGTACCTGAGTTCGTTGAGGACGTCCGACTCGCTCCTCGTGAAGCTCAGGTAATGTATGTCGCTCGGCAGATTAGACTCCTCGAACTCGCCGCCGTGGTAGACAGAGAACCTGTCGGGGGCGTGTCTCGCCATCAGAACCATAGCGGCACTCGTGTATGCGAACTCGGGGGCTCCGGCTCCCGTCTCTCCCGACAGAAGTACGAAGCTTCCGCGCGGAACGCCGCCGTTAAACATAGTGTCGAGGGTCGCGAGCCCGAAGGGTATACGTTCCTTCCGACTCAGCCCCGAAGTTGCACCCATCTGTCCTATTAAGAAGTACGAGATATAATTAAATTTGGCTTTGTTGCTCGGTTGGGATATGATAATAGAAAAGCTAGTTAGGAGAAAGCCAGCCTAATCCTGCTGTTTCTCTATCTCGCGGTCTCTGAGAGTCTTCCTACGTATCTTCCCTGTCGCAGTCTTCGGGAAGTCGTCGACGAAGTCGAGTTCACGCGGGTACTCGTGCTTTGCGAGGTTGTTCTTGACGTGATCCTGTATCTTCTCCCTGAGTTCGTCGGAAGGCTCGGCGTCGTCTGCAACCTGGACGTAAGCCTTGACTATGTTTCCTCTAACCTCGTCGGGAATGCCCACGACAGCGACCTCGGCGATCTCCTCGACTTCCATGATCTCGTTCTCGACCTCGACGGGTCCTATGCGGTAGCCCGACGATATGATGAGGTCGTCGTCTCTCGACTGGAACCAGATGAAGCCGTCCTCGTCCTTCTCGGCGAGATCTCCGGTGAGGTACCAGTCGCCCTCGTGTACCTCCTCGGTCTTCTCGGGCTTGTTTATGTACTTCTTGAACTTGACGGGGTCGTCCGCCTTGAGGGCGATCTCGCCGAGTTCGCGGGGCTCACACGGCTCTAGAGTATCCTGGTCTATGACCTCGACCTCGTGTCCGGGGAACGGAAGTCCCATGCTGCCGGGCTTGACGTCCCAGAGCTTGTCGCAGTTTCCGACGAGGAGGTTCGCCTCTGTCTGTCCGTAGAGCTCGTTTATATGGATGCCGCGTTCCTGTCCCCATTCGAGAGCCTCGGGTGTGAGCGACTCTCCTCCCGAGACGATGAACTCTAGTTCGAGGTCGTAGGGGTCGTCGTCCTCCTGTCTCAGCATGTTGAGAGCCGTCGGAGGTACGAATCCGTGGCTGATGCCGAACTTCTCCATGAGCTCGTACTGCTGCTCGGGTATGAACTTGCCGAGGTTGGTACCCACGACGGGCTGTCCGTAGTAGAGAGCGGGGACGAGACAGTCGAACATTCCTCCCGCCCACGCCCAGTCAGCGGGTGTGTAGTAGACGCCTTCCATCTCCATGTTGTGGAGCATCTGGAAGCCGGGGAGATGTCCTATAAGGATTCTGTGTCCGTGGAGGACTCCCTTGGGGTCTCCCGTAGTACCCGAGGTGTACATCAGGAGACAGTCGTCCTCAGGTGTGGTGTCGGCGGGCTCGAACTCGGTCGACTTCTCGTCGAGGTAGTCGTTGAAGAGTATCTCGTCGCCGTCCTCGGGCTCTCCGTCTCCGACTATGAGTATGTGTTCGAGAGAGTCGACGTCGTCCTTTATCTCACGTATAGTGTCCATCTTTGTGTGGTGGACGACTATCGCCTTCGCCTCGGAGTCGTTGAGCCTGTACCTGATTCCGTCCTTCTCAAAGGTGTACGCGAGAGGCAGTGAGATAGCGCCGTACCTCCACGTTCCGGTGTGTGCGACTATCGTCTCGGGCTGCTGGGGAACGTGTACTGCGACGACGTCGTCCTGAGTAACACCGAGGTCGTCGAGCGCGTTTCCGTACTGGTTGGTTCTCTTCTGGAACTGCCAGAAGGTCCACGTCTCGTTCTCACCGTACTTGTTCTCCCAGAAATGGGCGACCCTCCCGCGGTCGTCGGCGTGCTGGTCTATCGCCGCCGTACCCATGTTGAACTTGTCGGGAATCTCCCACTCGAACTCCTCTCTCGCCTCTTCGTAGCTTTCGACTCCCGAAAGATCCATGCCTTCTAACATATATAGAATAATGCTGATTTATCAGTATAAATCAATTTTGGAAGCGTCCCGAGAGCTTTGCTCTCGCGGGCTAACGAAATCGGAAGATTTCGTAACGTCCCGAGAGCTTTGCTCTCGTGGGCTCAGAAATCTTTGATTTCTGAACGTCCCGAGAACTCCGTTCTCGCGGGCTCGTCAGACGAAGTCTGACGAACGTCCCCAGAACGCAAGGCGTTCTGGTGTGCGAACGAATCGCTCTGCGATTCGTCAACGTCCCGAGAACTCCGTTCTCGTGGGCTAACGAAATCGGAAGATTTCTGAACGTCCCGAGAGCTTTGCTCTCGTGGGTATGCCAATCTTTGATTGGCTACAGTCGCAAACCGAAGATTTGCGTGTAGGCAAGATCAGAGATCTTGCAACAACACAAATCAGAGATTTGTGGAAGCTCGCAAATCACAGATTTACGAACTCACGAACCTGAGACCAGAGAGGTATAGAAAGCCTCAAGGCGTCTTCTCTGGAACAAACCAGCATGCCGAAGGTTCTAATCAGCGACCCGATCTCAGACGAGGGCGTTGAGCGTCTCAGAGAGTCGTACGCCGTCGACATAAAGACCGAACTCACTGAGGACGAGCTCGCCTCCCAGATCGGCGAGTACGACGCCATAATCGTGCGGAGTGGGACACAGATGACGCCGAAGGTCATCGAGAACGCCGACAGACTCAAGATAATAGGCAGGGCGGGCGTCGGTGTTGACAACATAGACATCGACGCCGCGACACAGAAAGGTATAATCGTCGCGAACGCACCCGAGGGCAACACCGTTGCCGCCGCCGAACACGCAGTGACTCTGATGCTCTCGATGGCGCGTAACATACCTCAGGCTCACGACTCGCTCAAGGACGGAGAGTGGAGAAAGAGCGACTTCATAGGAGTCGAGGTCAACAACAAGACTCTCGGCGTGCTCGGGCTTGGACGTATAGGCGGTCAGGTCGCCAAGAGAGCCTCGAAGCTCGGAATGGATCTCGTCGCCTTCGACCCCTATGTGAGTGAGAGCCGTGCCGAGGAGCTCGGAGCCGAACTCGCGTCGATGGAGGAGGTTCTGAGACGTGGTGACTTCATTACCGTACACACTCCTCTCACGGACGAGACACACCACATGATCAGCCACGACGAGGTCGAGACCATGCAGGATCACGCGCGTCTCGTACACGCCTCACGCGGAGGGGTCGTCGACGAGGAGGCGATAGCAGACGGCGTCGAGTCAGGAGAGATCGCGGGAGCCGCCTTCGACGTCTTCGAGGAGGAGCCTCCGAAGGACTCGCCTCTACTCGGTGTCGAGGACATCATAGTCACTCCCCATCTCGGTGCGTCGACGGAGGAGGCACAGAGAAACGTCGCGACCTCGATAGTCGAACAGGTCATAGACGTTCTCGAAGGCGGCGTCGCCGAGAACGCACTCAACGCCCCCGCAGCCACGGGAAGCCCCAAGATGAGGGCATACGCCAACCTCGCTGAGACTCTAGGAAAGCTCACAGCACAGATAACCGACACGAGCACCGAGGAGCTTGAGATAGAGTACAGCGGAGAGATAGCCGACGAGGACACATCGCCTCTCACCGTCTCGGTACAGAAGGGGATGCTCGAGCCCATACTCGACGACCCCGTCAACTTCGTAAACGCTCCGGTCTTAGCAGAGGAGAGAGGGGTCAAGGTCACCGAGTCGAAGACGGGACATACTGAGGACTTCGTCTCTCTCGTCTCAGTCACAGCCAGAACCGAGGACGGCGACGAGACGAAGGTCGAGGGAACACTCTTCGGAAAGAACGAGCCGAGGATTGTCTACATCGACGACTACCGTGTCGACGCTCTCCCCCACGGACATATGCTCGTGATCCACAACGAGGACAGACCCGGAATGATAGGACGCGTCGGCTCGATGCTCGGAGAACACGGCATCAACATAGCCGGAATGTTCAACGCGCGTGAGTCGTCGGGCGGAGAGGCTATCATAGTCCTAAACGTCGACTCCGAAGTCTCACGTGAGGTCAGGGATGAGATCACATCCGAGGACGGAATCAAGTCGGCGAAGTACGTCTCCCTCTGAAGCTGACGAATACGAATACGAACGCGTAAGTCAGCTAAGACACAACACAACCACAACATGGAACTCTCCGAGGACGACTACGAACTCGTCGAGGAAGAGCTGAACAGACCTCCGAACGAGGTCGAGGAAGCACTCTTCGTCAACCTGTGGAGCGAACACTGCGCCTACAGATCGTCGCGTATGTTTCTCTCCGACCTGCCGAGTGACTCCGACGACGTCTACATAGGACCCGGCGATGACGCCGCTGTCCTCGAACTCAACGCCGACGACGCCGACGACGACACAGTCATAGCCGTCGGAATGGAGAGCCACAACCATCCTTCTTACGTCGATCCCTACGACGGAGCCGCGACTGGTGTCGGCGGGATAGTCCGTGACATACTCAGCATGGGTGCTCGTCCGATAGCTCTGATGGACACGATCTACTTCGGCGAGTTCGAGAGGGAGAAGACGCGTTACCTCTTCGACGGAGTCGTTGACGGAATCTCCGACTACGGAAACTCGATAGGCGTCCCGACCGTCGGAGGACAGACCTTCTTCGACGAGTCGTACAACGGAAACCCGCTCGTCAACGTCGTCTGTGTCGGAGTCGCACAGAAGGATGACGTCATGACTGCGGGATGTAAGCAGCCCGGGAACAAGCTCGTCTTAGTCGGCTCGTCGACCGGTAGAGACGGCTTAGGCGGTGCCTCTTTCGCGAGTGAAGACTTAGGTGAAGAGGCAGAGACAGAGGAACGTCCCGCCGTACAGGTCGGTGACCCCTACACAGAGAAGCTCCTGATAGACGCGACACTCGAAATACGTGAGTACGCGAAGGCGGCACGTGACCTCGGCGCGGCGGGTCTCTCGGGAGCGTCGAGCGAGATGGCGGCGATAGGCGACACGGGAGCACGTATCGACTTGGACGAGGTACATCTCCGCGAGACAGGGATGAACGCTCTCGAAATCCTCCTCAGTGAGTCACAGGAGAGGATGCTCTTCGAACTCGAACCCGACGACGTCGAGGCTGTCGAGGAGATAGCCGACAAGTACGACCTCGAAGCGACTGTGATAGGCGAGGTCACAGAAGGAGAGAGATACGTCGCCGAGTTCGACGGAGAGACAGTCGTCGACCTCCCCGCGGAGTATCTCGCCGACGGCGCGCCGACACACGACCTCGGAATAGAGGAGCCCGACGTCGAGGAGTACGCGCCGAACGCCGACAGGGACGTCACGGAGGAGGACGCACTCGATCTACTCTCAGACCCCAACAACGCCTCGAAGCGTTGGGTATACCGACAGTACGACCACGAGGTTCAGACACGCACAGTCGTAAAGCCGGGCGACGACGCCTGCGTTCTCAACATAGACGGAACGGGTCTCGCGGTCTCGTCGGGCTGTAACTCGAAACGTGTCGACGCCGACCCCGAGAAGGGCGCGCGCGACGTAGTCTTCGAGAACGCTATGAACCTCGCCGTCAAGGGTGCCGAGCCCATCGCTATGGTCGACTGTCTCAACTTCGGAAACCCGGAGAGACCCGATGTATACGGCGTCTTCGCCGATGCAGTCGGCGGTCTCGGAGACATGGCTCACGAGATAGACGTTCCTATCGTCGGCGGAAACGTCTCCCTCTACAACGAGTCGGAGGAGTTCGGAACCGCCGTAAATCCCACACCCAGCGTCGGTGTCTTCGGAAGGACACCCGACCCTGACGCCCCGCGCGCAGACCTCTCGGAAGCCGACGTTGGAGACTCCGTAGTCGTCGTCGACGGCACCGACGCAGATCCGAGAGACGTAATTGACGACACCGTCGAGATAGCGCGCCTTCGATCCGTCTCGGCGTCACACGACGCCTCGGAGGGCGGTCTCGTGGTCGCTCTCGCCGAGATGTGTGGCGAGAACGGAGCCTCAGTCGAGTACGAAGATCCCTTCGACGAGACCTACGGAAGAGTGGTCTTTGTCACCGACGACGTCGACGCTGTCTCTGAGACGACCGATCTCGAGGTCACCGTGATCGGTGAGGTCACGCAGTCGGGTCTGAGAGTCGAGTCGCCCGACGGCTCCTTCGAACTCTCACACGACGAGATCGACGACGCGCGCGGCTTCATAGAAGACGAGATGTAAAAAGCGAATAACAAATTCTTTTGACCACCGACTTCTTCCTACGTGTATGAGCTTCGAGAAAGGAGACAGCATCATACTCAAGGACGAGTACCACGACAAGAACGGAGAGGAAGGAGAGGTAGTACAGGTCAGCGAGACGATGTTCGGAGGCAACACCTACACCGTCGAGGTCGACGACGAGAGAATAGCGGGTCTCGGCGAGGATCAGTTAGAAGCGGCTGACTAACACTAACTAAACTAAGCTCTTATTCCTTCCCCGGCGTCGAGTATCTCGACCTCAGCGTCGTCTACCTTCTCCGCGAACTCGTCGGGATTCTGCTGTATAGGCGGGAAGGTGTCGTAATGGATGGGTATAGCCGTCTCTACACCGAGCCAGTCGACGGCGACCGCCGCCTCGTCTATGCCCATCGTGAAATGGTCGCCTATCGGAACCGCAGCGACGTCGGGGTCGTAGACTCCGCCGATGACCTTCTCCATGTCGCCGAATAGGGCGGTGTCACCCGCGTGGTAGAAGCTAGTCTCGCCGTCGTCTATGACGTAACCAGCGGGGGTACCTCCGTATCCGTCGAAGTCCGCCTCTCCCGGAGTTCCCGACGAGTGGAAAGCCTTCGTCATCTGGAACTCGACGCCGTCGTGCTCGTAGCTTCCTCCGACGTTCATACCTACCGAGTCTTCGTGTCCCTGCTTGCCTAAGTAGCCCGCGACCTCGGGCTGTGCGATCACGGTCGCATCGAACTCGTGAGCCTCGGCGACGTGGTCGAAATGTCCGTGTGTCACCGCGACGACGTCGGGGTCGAAATCGTCGGGGGTGACGTCGTTCCAGTTGTTGCCCTCGGTAAAGGGATCGATGAGTATCTGTGTGCCGTTCTCAGCCTCTATCTCGAAGAATGCGTGTCCGTGGTATCTTATCTCCATGTCTACGACATAACGAACCTCGTATAAATACCCAACGCAACGCGCAGAACTTTGAACTTAAGTAACTGGCTGTGGTAGATCCGCCAACACAAACATGAGCGACGAAGAGACACTCCGTGAGTCGGGGGAAAAGCTGGACGAGATAATAGACGACGAGTCGGTTCCACGTAACATACGTGAGTCACTCGAAGAGGCTCAGGAGTATCTCCTCGACAGTTCGGAGCCGGTCAGCGAGAGGGCGGCGAACGCCATAAACATCTTCAACGACGTCTCGAACGACCCCAACCTTCCGATGCACACACGGACGACTATCTGGAATATCTCGGGGGAGCTAGAGGGTCTGACAGCCGAATAAATCTAATCGCTCTTCTGTAGTAGTGAATACTTATTTCTGAAAGGAGCTAATAGTTGGATTC
>JAXIOF010000003.1 GCA_034190545.1 Candidatus Afararchaeum irisae
ACGGGGACTCCGCGCTACCGAGAGTTGAACTGCTGTCCCGAAACATCTATCTTTTCGGACTACGATTATATAATCGTGATCCGAAAGTTTGTAAACCGTGACGAGGAGATCGGGTGGCTTGAGGAGAAGCTCGGATCCAACGACCGCGAGTTACTCGTTATCTATGGGCGCCGAAGAGTCGGCAAGACGGAGCTGATTAACCACGTTACTCAGAAAAAAGTCTCCGACAGTCAGAGTATATACTTCTTAGCTGACCAGAGAGGCACTTCGTCTAATGCCCGGAGACTCGCCAAAGACGCCTCAGAACATTTCGACGACATACCGCCTGATGTCGATAGCTTCGACGACTGCTTCAAGTACATACGTGAGAGAAGTCATGACACCGAGCTTATCGTCGTGATAGACGAGTTCTCGTACCTCGTCGAAAAGGATGACTCGGTACCGTCAGTGTTTCAGCTTATCTGGGACGAGATTCTGAAAGACACACAGATATCGCTAGTTCTCCTTGGCTCATCGATATCCATGATGGAGGAGGGTGTCCTTAGCTACGAGAGTCCCCTCTATGGCAGAAGAACCGGACAGTGGAGGCTTCGTCCCCTAGAGTTCGGAGACAGCACTGATTTCTTCTCCGACTCCGAGTATCCGTTCGATGACAAGATACGCGCATATGGCGTTCTCGGAGGCATACCGGCATACCTCGAGAAGTTCGATCCTCAGAGAGGTCTCTTCGAGAACATACGTGACGAGATTCTGTCGAAGGGCACTTTTCTCTACGAAGAGCCCGAGTTTCTCCTGCGTCAGGAGTTGAGGGAGCCTTCGAGCTATATGGACATACTCGAAGCGATGTCGTTCGGGGCTACGACAGTAACCGAGATAGCTAACTCGACACACAGAGAGGCTAAGGACATGTCGAGGTACCTCAAGAAGCTCCAGAGCCTCGATCTAGTCGAGAAGTCCGTGCCTGTCACAGCGTCTCAGAAGAAAAAGAAGAGAGGGATCTACGAGATCAAAGACAACTTCTTCAGCTTCTGGTTCAGATTCGTGTACCCCAACCTCGATGACCTCGAAAGGGGATCGGTCGAGGGGGTTCTCGACACAGTAAGAGAGGGTATAGACGTGTACACGAGCAGGGTATTCGAAGACATCTGTAGAGAAGCCGTAGCTAACTCGTCTATATTCGACGGTTCATCAGTCGGATCTTGGTGGTATGGGGAGAACGAGATTGACGTAGTAGGTCTCGACGAGAGCGAGGCGAGTCTTCTCTTGGGTGAGTGTAAGTGGACGGAGAGACAGGTAGACGCCGATCTCCTCAGAAGACTTGAGAAGAAGTCGTCCGAAGTCAGATGGAGAGGCGAGGACAGAGACGAGACATTCGCTCTCTTCTCTAGGTCGGGTTTCAGCCGGGATCTCAGAGACACGGCGAAAGAGAGGGATGACGTCCGACTTTATGACCTCGATACCTTGAGAGAAATAATATAAAGACGGATCGCTGTCTCGGACTATCCCTGAGACTCGTCGTCTTCTTCACCCACGACGAATCCCAGTGCGTCGACCACGACCATCCAGATCTGTCTCACTACGATCTTGATATCGAGCCAGAAAGACTGGTCACGTATGTATTCGAGGTCATACCTCAGCTTCTTCTCGGGCTCCGTACTCGATGCATCGTTTATCTGTGCGAGTCCTGTAAGACCGGGCTTTATGAACCATCTCTTGCGCCACATCTCTGTCTCTTTCTCAAGTAGTACTTCCTCGTCTCTCCACACTGCACGTGGACCTACGACACTCATGTCTCCCACGAGTATCGACCAGAGCTGAGGTATCTCGTCCATATGCGTCTTACGTATCACGCGCCCCACACGAGTTATACGGTGGTTCTCGGTGTCGTCGACGGGCTCGGGAGACTCGCTTTCGGGCAACATACTTCTGAACTTATAAATACTGAACGTATCTCCGAATTCGGCTGTCCTCTCCTGTTCGTACAGCACAGGACCCGGACTGTCGAGCTTTATAGCCGCCGCGATAACACCGATCAGAGGGGACAGAGCTAACAGACCGAACCCCGCGAAGGCGATGTCGAAGACGCGTTTGAAGACGTAGTCCTGTGGATCGATGGGCTCGAGCTCTATATCGACGAGCTCATCTTCCGACTCTCTACTCATCAGAACGCTGTCGACGTGGTCTCTGTGTGCCTTCGCCTTGACACCGTGTTCGTAACACGTGTCTAAGACCCCGAAGAAGTCAGATCGATCCTCGTCCACGAAGGCGAGTACAGCGGTGTCGGCGTTCGTCTTTACGAGTATGTCGTCGAGACGTGTAAAGCTCCCTAGCCACTCGATCTCCACACCACTCGACTCGGGCTTACCCAGAAACGCGCCGCCGTCCGCAACCGAGACATCCGAACCCGTCATCTGGGAGTAGACAGACAGTGGCGAGACAAATCCCACGAGGTTCTCCTGAAGATCCTTCTCGACTATATCTCTCATAGTCTCTATGTCGTTGCCCACGAGTACCGCTGTCTCTGCCGTTTCGGGAGACCGACGCACGTAGACGAACCACGCGGGTAACGTGACCGACAGGACAGCCACAACGAGTATCAGAGTCGGACGCGGGAGTTTGTACGTGTAGTCGAAGTACCCGATAGCCGCGAGCGCAAACCCCGCCACGAGAATCCGTTTGTGTGTCAGAAAGACGGTGTCGAGTATTCTCCGGGGCTTCGGCTTGAAGAGGGGTATTAGACTGCCGAGTACGACCACGAGTGTAGTCATCAGTGTGACGGTCAGGTCGCCGTTAGAGAGAACCACAGGATTAAGACGGTTGACGACAGGCACGTAAGTCGTCAGAGTACGCTGGAGAAGAGGATGGTTAGCGAGAACTACGGAGACCACGGTAGCCACGACTGCACCCACACCTCTCAGAAACCTGTATCTCAGACTCGCTTTCACTCTTTATCCGGGATTAGAGTAGGAGTTAAACGACATATATTTTGTTGTTGTAGCAACCACTCAAACACATCGGATGGAGAGACAGATACCTGTACCTCTGTTACCTCCGTGGCTACGCTGGCTAGGCGTAATCGCAGTAGCCGCGGTCATCTTCTATACATCCGTCATAGTCGTGCCACCCGAGATGCCGAAGCCCGAGTTCGCCCCACTCGACAAATGGCTACACTTTCTCGCGTACGCTGGTCTCGGATGGAGTCTGGCGTACGCCACAGTCGGCGAAAGCGACCGACGTCCTCTACACAAGGCTCTCCTAGTCTTCTCGGTTGTCTTCGGATACGGCTTAGGCATAGAGGTCATACAGTCGTTTCTGCCTTACCGTTACTTCGGCTTCGGCGACTTGGTAGCCAACGGTATAGGAGCGGCACTCGGTCTAACGTGGATTGGTCTCGAAAAGAGGATGAAGTTCGTACGAGCCGGTCTCGGATAGACAACTTTAATTAGGCAAGCTGGTTTCGGGACTAACATGGACATAATTGACGACGAGGGCAGACTCTTCGGCGTCGTAAATATCGTCGATGCCCTGGCTGTTCTACTCGTCTTAGCCGTAGTGGTCGCTGGAGTCGCATTCGTCGACCCGTTCTCGACACAAGACAAGACGACAAGGTATGTTACAGTCGATCTCGACTCTCAGAGAAGCTACACCGCATCGCTCATCTCCGAGGGTGACACGATGTCTTTGGAGAACTCATACGGCAACCTGACTGTCACGGATGTCTATACAACTCCTAGTCCCAAGACTGACAATGTCTCTGTCTTAGCACGTGCTAAGCTCGACGGACTTCTCGTAGAGGACTCACAGGGACAGATGGTCTTCGAGTTCGGGGGATCGAGGATACGTGTGGGCGACACGATCCCGATACAGACCGACGAGTACGGGGTCGAGGGTACTGTAACATCTGTAGGACAGAACGGCTCGACACTCGATACCCAGACCTACCCTGTGGTAGCTACGGCGACAGTCCCGTCGTCTCTGGTAGAAAACATAGAAGCCGGAGACTCTTATACCGTCAGCGGACAAGAGGTCGCAGTCTTGGAGTCTCTACAAGTACATCCCGGCGGACAGAACCAGAATACTGTCTATCTCGGTATGACTCTTGAGACGGTCTCTGTGGGAGGCGACAGGCTCTTCGCGGGGAGACAGACATCCGTCGGAGCGTCCCTGCCTTTCGAGACTGACTCCTACAGCATCTCTCCGAGTATAACCCAGACCGGCACCTCGGAGATATCCACAGCTATGGCTCGTGTCGTGACCGAGTCGACAGTGCCGACTCAGACCGCCGAACTCGTCGAAGTCGGTGACACGTACGGAGTGCGTGGACAGGAGATGGCGACCGTCAAGTCGGTCGAACTCTATCCGACGGGCAACCCCGACCAGAGACGTCTCGTGACGGGTCTGAGTCTCAGAAGCATCGAACGTTCGGGAGATACTTATTTCGGCAATACCCGGATCGAAGTCGATAACACAGTTACGTTCTCGAATGGATCTTACAGCTTCACGGGTAATATACGCAGTACGGGCACCACTACAATCTCCGAGGACACAACTCAGAAGAGTATACGTGTAAAGCTACATAACATCCCGCCAGAGACTGCCGACTCAATTTCAGTGGGTATGTCGGAGAAGGTAGGCGGTAGGACTCTCGCCGAGGTAGTCGACAAGGAGGTGGAGCCCGCTAAGATTACACTCACCAGTGACTCGGGAGAGATCTTCAAGCGTCAACATCCTATAAACAAGGACGTCTACCTCAATCTGAGAGTGACAGTACGAGACACTGAGACAGGGCTACGGTTCCACGGCAAGCCACTCAGGATAGGCAACGACGTGGTCTTCGAGTTCGAGAACGTAGACGTCAACGGCAGAGTGACACAGATTAGATAGAACGATGTCCCAGAGACCGAGACAGACCGACCCTCGTCTTTCAGACGATATACTACGCGGCTCAGCCGTCATCGGGAGACTTAGACGTATATCGGACGCGATCAGAGACGGATTCGACGAGTCACGTCTCCAGAATCTACTCAACTCCGTAGAGAAAGCAGTCCACGACTCTAAGCTCTCACGTATAGGCAGATCGACGGTTGATGTCTCCCAGTCTTCTTGGCTATACAGATGGCTTACCGCAGAGCCCGAGCCCGAGGTCGTGGTCATAGATCTACGTGAGACTCTAACTGTAGGCCCCTTGATAGAGCTGGTCGACAGAGCCGTTAGTTTTCTCGTCCCCGCGTGGGTCAGATCGAGAGTACACGCCACCGTCTCCGAGACGTACGCTTACGTCCGAGACGAGACAGTCAGGTCGATTAGCCTCGTCGCCCTAGCCGCAGTACTCGTCAACACTTCTTTCTCACTCGTACTCGGAGACCTGACGAATACCGGCTTTGTTCTCCGTTTCGGGGTTGGCTCACTCTCCGTATTGGGTGTGAGAACCCACGTGTCATGGGACGAGATAGCCGAGTCGAAGCCCGCTAAGCTTCTTATCGCAGTCCTCGAACCTCCTGAGCCGCCGCGTGACTCACAGTACGAGCGTCAGGTATCCGCCGACGACCGCGAGGAGTCCTAAGACCACACAGACGAGCCAGAAGGCTATCCTCTCGACGACCCTCATTAGAGCGTCTATCGTGAGGTATCCTACTACGGCACTCGCCGAAACTGCTGTTACCGCAGACACCGGACTCACACTAGGCAGACCGCCGGTCTCTAAGACGGTCAGAACACCAGCGCCGAACGCCGCGGGTATACTCAGAAGAAATGATAGACGCAGAGAGGTAGAACCGTCGTGACCACGTAGAAGTAGCGCACTCGCTGTAGTACCCGAACGTGAGACTCCCGGGAGTATTGCGAGTCCTTGTAGACCGCCCACAAGCAACGAGTCCGTGAGGTTTGGATCACGCGAACCGTAACTATCTCTACTTTCTGCTACTCTCTGTAGAACCCCTGTAATAACCAGAAGAAGTCCTATCACCGCTACGAAGACACCTCCCGTGACCTCGGTCGCTACCTCGATTATAGCCGAATACGCGGCTAATCCCGTCACGACTGATGCAAACGTAGCGACCCCCAGAAACCAGGCT
The DNA here is from genome assembly GCA_034190545.1 of Candidatus Afararchaeum irisae. Lineage (NCBI taxonomy): Archaea > Methanobacteriati > Methanobacteriota > Halobacteria > Halorutilales > Halorutilaceae > Afararchaeum (SeqCode) > Afararchaeum irisae (SeqCode). The sequence continues at coordinate 6,075 of JAXIOF010000003.1, forward strand.
TCGGCATTACGTGGTTCGAAAGCCGACGAAGGTCTCCAGTTCGACGTGTCCTTAACGTCGTCCAGAACCTCCAGAACTTCTTCGCGGTAATAGACTGTCGCAGACAGGGCTGTACCCGCGTGGAGAAAGAGTGACAGCTGTACCGCAGCGTCGGGCTCAAGAGAAGTGAAAGCAGTCAGAAACAGGGTTATGTTGCCCTCGCTCGATATGGGCAGCCACTCGAAGACACCCTGTAATACGCCGATTACCAGGGATATGAGAGGGGATATATCCGTCATTATACCGAGATTGGTCTGGGGTTTTTTGATACTGTCGAATAGACGACGTCTGTAAGTAGTTTTATACTACGGACTAGATATAATCTCAACCATGGACGAGATGCGTGAGGAGGTCGAGGATCTCCTTGACGAGAAGCCGGATATCGAGGATTCTCTACGTCAACTTATAGAGATAGACTCGTCTAACGAGTCGTGGGACTTCGATGACACTCCTTTTGACTCGGGGGAGTTCGGCGAGTTGGTGTCGAGGGGTATTCTTGATAAAGATGAGGAGGGGGGTTACGAAATTTCGGACACTAAGTCGGTCAGGACAGCTGTCGAGGGTCAGTCAGATGACTCAGATAACGAGTCATACGAATACGAGTTGAGCCTACCGGATCTTCCGTCGTTTAATCCAGTCTCTTCGGCTTATCTCATAGGCAGTCTGCTTATAGTCGTAGCTTTCCGGTCTATTACCTACTCAGACGTTTTCCGAGGGTCGGATGTAGTTCTCGCTGTTAATGACCCCTACTACTACCGTTACTGGGTTGACCGCTTGTTAGAGAAAACCAGCGGTGGTCTTCTCGACGCCATTCTTAAGGTACCTTCGGGTATCCAGCAGGGAGAACCTCTCATGGTGGCTGTATTAGGATGGCTATCAGGCATACTGGGGACTGACATTGTTCTGCCGTGGTTCCCTGTCGTATCCGCAGTAATAACAGGTCTTTTAGTCTACTTGGTTTCTGTACGTCTAACCAAAGACAAAAGAGCCGGTATCGCTTCCGTAGTTGCTCTCGGGGTTATTCCCGCTCATGCCTTCCGAACTTCTCTCGGCTTCGCTGACCACCATCCGTTCGACTATCCGTGGCTAGGTCTTACAGTACTGTCTCTGGTTATGCTGGCTGACACAGACAAGACCACTATATACAGGTACAGGTCGATCGGGCTCTCTGCTCTCTTAGGTATAAGCATCTCAGGACAGGTACTCTCGTGGGACAACAGCCCGATACTCATCGCCCCGCTTGGTCTATACATCTTCTTCGTCGTGTTCTCGTATATGAGATCTCAGGTCTCCCCTCTGCGAAGAAACATACCTGTCATACTCGGACTCTCGATGGCATCCGTGGTCAGCTATCTTTTCCATACCCGACTCGGATGGCACACTGATATAGTGGCTTACTCCCCATTTCTTCTCCTCTTAGGTGTAGCTGCGGTAGTGGTGGCTGCCGAGACAGCGTACCGCCTTGAGGTTTCGTTGAGACAGCTTGCGGCGGTCGAAGCCGTCTTAGCTGTCATAGGTGCTACCGCGTTTAGGTTTATCCTTCCCGACTTCTACTCACGTCTCATTAGTGAGCTGAATAACTTCGTAGGATTAGGGGGGATAGCTGAAACCCAGTCCTTGTTACAGGGTGGAGGTGTTTTAGGACCTATAACCAACTTTGGACTCTTTCTCTTCCTTGGACTCGGGTATATAGTATTCTCAGTCTGGTGGTCTTACTCCCGAAACGAGCCGAAGTGGACAGTCTTAGGTGTATACGGGGTATACTTCTTCATACTCGGAGTGGTTCAGGTCAGGTTTGCGGGACAGCTTTCTTTCTTCATAGCAGTCTTTACGGGAGTCGGCATACTCCATCTAGCCTCTCTAGTTGACCTGACTTCACAGCCCGCTTTCTTGGACTCAGATGGCGCGGATAATCGAAGGTCTGTGAAAGAGATTCAGATACCTGACAGAAGGACTGCTGCCTATGTCATAGCCCTCTTCCTCTTAGTCGGCGGCATAAACATCCCTCAGACAGCTTTACACGTCCAGAAGGGTACTGTCGTGTCAGACTCCGAGTACGACGCTGTGAAATGGCTGGAGTCGTACTCCAAGAAAAACGATCTGTCTTATCCAGACAACTACGTCTTCAGTGAATGGGGCGAAAACCGCGCGTATAACTACTTCGTAAATGGTGAGTCGAAATCGTACGGATACGCCAAATCTAACTTCCGTGATTTCCTCACGTCGGACTCTCCGGAGGAGTGGTACAGCCGTCTTAACAGCCAACACGACGGATTCGTGTTTCTGAAGAAAATAGACTCCCAAGATGTTCCTGTCGAGTCGGTCTACTCCCGCCTCTACAATAGCTACGGGAGTCGGAGATTGGGCGTACCGGGTGTCTCACATTACAGGGCTGTTTATGCTAAGAACTCCATACGTATATTCGAGGTAGTTCCTGGAGCCAAGCTCAGAGGATCTGTGTCTCCCAACTCGAATCTTACTATCAAATCTACCGTAGACATAGAGGATCAGACCTTCGTCTATAACCGTCAAGCCACCGCTAACTCGGAGGGTAACTTCTCTCTAACTGTGCCCTACTCGGGCGAGTACAGTATTGGCAACCAGACTGTCGAAGTAACTGACTCGGACGTCAGAAACGGTAACGTCATTGACATATGACTCCTGTCTGACGACTGTTAGCTTTTTTACAGGTGTATGACGCTAACCAGAAAGTATTTATAAGTAACGTAGCATGATTGGCATGAAGCTCCATAGGGCAGTCAAGGGTATCCGTCTGGTCTAACACAAAGACTTTAAACAGAAGACGGGAACCTATGACTGTCAACCATGGAGGTTGATTCCAAACTATGTATGATAAAACAACGAACGGAGGTGAACGCCTATGAGTACCAAGCGTAAGTTAGGTGCTCTGGCTTTTGCGGTACTGATGGTGACATCAGTAGTAG
>JAXIOF010000004.1 GCA_034190545.1 Candidatus Afararchaeum irisae
TCAGACGACGAGTACGAGGCTGTGAGGAAGGCGGCTGAGGAGATAACGGGTGAGGAGTTCGAGAAGAGAGCGGGTGGTGGCGAGGGCGAGTCTGAGCTTGCCGACAGCTTTCTCGACAGAGTCCTGGGGTGGTTCCGATGACAGACACGGAGCCTGGAATCGACTACGACACACAGAGGGGACGCGCCGAGATAGAGAGACAGCCCGTGCTCGCCCACTGTAACCATTACAACCGCTCTCTGCACCAGTACATAGAGGACCCCAACTACATCGACTCGGAGAGGGTCTTTCTCCAGTCGGCGGCTGAGACCGCATACCGCCTCGTCTCGGAGTACGTTGACCGTAACGACGCCTCAAGCGACGAGGCACTAGAGTTCGCCGAGGAGGTCTTCAGATTCACGGGACACGGCACAGTCGACTTCTCGGACGTGGGTTCGGGGAAGGTCGTGAGCCGTAACTCCCATTACGCGAGGGCGTCGAAGCTCAACGTCGGCGAGAGAGACGAGCCCGCGGAGTACTTCGACAAGGGGTTCATAGCGGGGACTCTCAAGGCAGCGGCTGTCTCCGACGGCTTCGACCTGAGACACGAGAGCTCTATCTCACTCGGAGACGGCGTCTCTGAGTACACCGTCGACGAGTCGGCGAGCTACGACTGGCTCGACAAGACTTCTCCTAACCCCCTTCCAGGCCTCGCTGAGCCTCCCGAGAGACAGGTCGAGAGCTCTGTCGACGAGGAAGAGGTCGTCGAGAACGTCCTCAGCCTCGGCGTCTCGGGGAACGACTCGGGTCTTATACCCTACTTCGGCGTCGAACTCACGTGGGGATTCGCCGACTACTACAACAAGTCGTCTTTCCGTTTCGAGAACGCACTCCTTGACCAGGCGGGAACCGTCGAGATCGCGACCGACATGCTCGTAGAGGCGGGACATATCTGTGGCTTCAACACGATGGGAGGCATAATGAAGTCGGAGGAGTGGAAGGCTGTCGTCGAGCCGATGACCGAGACGCGTGACGACTGGCTCCACGGCATCGTAGCCGTCATAAACGCTCTCGGCTGGGGAGTCTGGAGGGTCGACGAACTCATCCCGGATGAGCGACTCGTCGTCCACGTCTACGAGCCCTACGAGTCGGTCGGACATCTCAAGTGGTTCGGCGAGTCCGACCATCCCGTCGACTACCTCGCACAGGGGGTCGCGTCCTCGGTCATGAACCTCCTCTACCACGGAGACATAACCGAGGAGCCAGAGCTCGACGACTCCTTCTACGCGGATCTCTTCAGGGACAAGGAAGCCGGATTCACCGCGAGACAGACGTCGTGTGTCGCTATGGGCGACGACTACTCCGAGATAATCGTGGAGAAGTAGAAGATGTTCGACCCCCGAGAGATTAGGACGTGCGGCGACGACACGGCTTACGTCTACGAGACCCACGAGCCGGTCACCGAGGAGATACGTGACTGTCTCGAACCCGTGGGAGAGATTGAGAGACCTCTCGGGGAAGGCTCGTCTCTTCTGCGGATGGAGACGCCCGACTTAGTTGTCACCACGAATCTCGGGAAGAACGAGATCAAGCTCAGAATCAAGCCCGACGCCGACGACAACGTCAAGGAGAACTTCGAGTCGTGTCTCTCGGAGTACCTCGGTATCGACGGCTCATAGGTCGTAAAAATGGTCGATATAGACACCTTCACGTGGATAGCCCTCTTCGCTGTCGCGGCGATGGCGGTCAACTCGGTGGGCATACTCGCGATATACCGCTACAAGGACTGGGCGGAGAGGTCGAAGACCTACGTCATGTGTTTCGCCGCGGGCGTCCTCATAACTACTCCTCTCGTACTCGCACTCCCAAACGCTCTGAGTCAGAGCCCACAGGCGGGCTTCACCGCAGTCGGTGGATTCCTCTTCATGTTCTTCTCGAACAAGGTCATAAAGCACCTCACTGGGGAGGAGACACTCGCCTTCGGCGTCACAGCCGCACAGGGGATCGGAATACATTCTCTAGTCGACGGCGTCGCCTACACCGTCACCTTCCAGGTCAGCGTCCTCACGGGTGTACTCGCGGGAACCGGACTCGTCGTACACGAGTTCGCTGAGGGCGTCATAACCTTCCTCGTCCTAATAAAAGGAGGAATGAGTGAGAGACTCGCGGGTGTCTACGCCTTCGTTATAGCAGCACTCACGACACCCATAGGTGCATTCGTCGCGTATCCCTTCGTCAGCGCGCTCGGTAAGGGTAGCCTGGGTCTGATGCTCGGCTTCGTATCGGGGGTTCTCCTCTATGTCTCGGCGTCACATCTACTCCCCGAGGCTATGGAACACGAGAAGCCACACTCGACTCTAGCCCTGCTTTCGGGAGTCGCCTTAGCCCTCGTGATAGTCTTCACAAAGGGTGGCTAAGACGTTACGTCGCCTTCTTGCCCAGAACCGTTTCTCTTATATGGTTAGCCTAAGTAGGTCGTATAACCATGGGTAACGGTAAATACGCGGCACGTAAGATGAAGAAAGACCGCCAGAATCAGCGGTGGAGCGACTCGAAGTACGCCCGCCGCGCGCGCGGTCTGAGGGAGAAGAGTGATCCCCTCGGTGGAGCGCCTCAGGCTAAGGGTATCGTACTCGAGAAGGTCGGAATAGAGGCGAAACAGCCCAACTCGGCTATAAGGAAATGTGTCCGTGTCCAGCTTATAAAGAACGGCAAGCAGGTCACGGCTTTCGCACCGGGTGACGGTGCGATAGACTTCATAGACGAGCACGACGAGGTCACTATAGCGGGAATCGGTGGCTCTCGTGGTGGTGCGATGGGTGACCTTTCTGGTGTCAAGTACAAGGTCACCAAGGTCAACGGCGTAGCCCTCATAGAGATGGTGAGAGGAAACAAGGAGAAGCCGGTGAGATAGTATGGCAGAGCTATTCGGCAGATGGGAAGTCGACGAGATAGAGTACCGTGACAGGTCGACCGAGCCCTACATAAACATCACACCCGTCGCGAACACGATGGGTCAGCACGCCAACAAGCAGTTCGCGAAGAGGGAGGTCTCAGCGGTCGAGCGTCTCGCCAACCGTCTGATGCAGACACAGACTAACACGGGGAAGAAACAGAAGACTCTCAAGATCGTCCGTGACGCCTTCGACAAGATACACGACGAGACGGGCGACAACCCTGCACAGCTTCTCGTCTACGCCATAGAGAACGCGGGACCCCGCGAGGAGACTGTGAGGCTCAAGTACGGTGGGATCTCGGTTCCCAAGGCGGTCGACGTCGCACCCCAGAGACGTGTCGATCAGGCTCTGATGTTCATAGCCGAATCCGTAGCTAACGGAAGCTACAAGTCTAAGACCGACGCGAGCGATGTCTTAGCCCGCGAGATAATAGACGCCGCCGACTACGACGTCCAGTGCTCCTCCGTGAGCAAGAAGGAGGAGAAGGAACGCGTCGCCGAGGCAGCGAGATAACAGAGTATATAACCAGCATAGCTCTATAGACAACAAAGTAATGACGCGCTTCTTGCGCGGAACGAGGTAAAAAATGTCAGTATACGTAAACTTCGATGTACCAGAGGAACTGCAGGAGAAAGCACTAGAGGCTGTAGAGGTAGCCAGAGACACGGGCAGCATACGTAAGGGCACCAACGAGACCACGAAGGCTGTCGAGAGAGGAGAGGCAGATCTCGTCGTGATAGCCGAGGATGTCCAGCCCGAGGAGGTCGTTATGCATCTTCCGGCTCTGTGTGACGAGAAGGACGTGCCTTACGTCTATATCGACAGTCAGGACGACGTCGGATACGCCGCGGGTCTTGAGGTCGGAAGTGCCTCTGCCGCAGTAGTCGACGCAGGAAACGCCGAGGACGACGTCGAGAGCGTCGCCGAGGACATAGAGAACCTGAGATAGAGGGATCGCAATGGTAGAGACACACGACTGCACGTTCTGTGGCTCCGAGATAGAGCCCGGGACGGGCATAATGTTCGTGAAGAACGACGGCGAGATACTCAGGTTCTGCTCGTCGAAATGTGAGAAGAACGCCGAGATAAGAGCGTCGCGCGACGTCGAGTGGACTGCGACAGAGGAGGAGGCTCAGACGTAGATGGCGCGCCAACAGACCTTCCTGATGGTCAAGCCCGACGCCTTCCAGCGCGGCTTAGTCGGCGAGGTGATTTCGAGGGTCGAGGAACGCGGTCTCAAGATAGCCGCGATGAAGGTTCTGACCCCCTCGCAGGAACAGGGTGAGGAACATTACGCCGAGCACGAGGACAAGCCCTTCTACGACGACCTCGTCGAGTTCATTACGAGCGGACCCGCCGTCCCTATGGTCGTCGAGGGTGACGACGCCATAGACATCGTGAGAACGATGATAGGCGCGACCGATCCCGCCGAGGCGTCTCCCGGAACGATACGTGGCGACTACGCCCTCGACATAGGACGTAACTGCGTACACGCCGCAGACTCGCCCGAGAGTGCCGAGAGAGAGATATCGATTTACTTCGACGAAGATGAGATCGAGGAGTACGAGAGAATCGACGAGACGTGGGTCTACGAGTAGAATAGTTTAAGATATTCGGTTTTACACCGTACATAACTCTCGAATATAGCTTTTCACGGTGTGTGACAGTAGTCTGACATAGGTATAAGTGTAATCGGTACTAATTGGGTTTCGATGCCCGACATGAGTGTCACGGGTTCAGGCTCGAACGACCCGAGCCCCGACTTTGAGACAGTCCGTAAGATAGTCTACGACGAGGGTCTCACGGGCGAGGAGCTTACTGCGAGACAGATTCTTGAGTTAGTCAACGCGAACACTGACAGACGTGTCGAGGTATCTAGCTCCCACAAGATCGCGACCATACTCGGGTCGAACCAGAGCCATCCCGACCTCGTAATACGTGAGACAAGCCCCTACACTTACGAGTTCGGCGGAGACACAGGTGGAGACGGAGACTAATCCCGGTTCCGGCTCCGGTTCCGATCCTCAGTCTCACTCGCCGATCTGTGTGTCAGTGTACGCCGTGAGACGTATCTCGGGCTGTCTCACCGCCGTATTTCTCTGATTGAATGTGTGTGACAGTACCTCCGACTCACGCGGATCGAGGCTTCTCTTCATAAACGTGAAGTCGAGAACACGTGGGTACTCTCCCGCCTCCCTCACCAGAGCCAGAATCCCGAAGTTCTCGATCTTCTTCGATGACGTGTTAGCGACTGAGAGTCTTATCTCAGCGTCCGAGTCGGCGTCCCTGTCGATGTAGTATCCGTTTTCGTTTACTGAGGCTCTTATCTCGACGGAGTCGTTGAGTTCGGATACTGTCTGTCTCACGCCCTCAGAGTCGGCTGTCTCACGCCCAGACCCAGGGGAAAGACGTGTTCCCATGTCGAGGTACTGGGCTATCCTCTGAGCGTGTTCGACACGTGACGACGCAGCACGTATCCTGTCTTCTGCCTCACGTGCCGCGTCCTCGAACTCCATGTCGAGACCCACGCTGAGGTCGAAAGGCAGTCTGTCTCCGGGTTCGAGATAGACGCCTTCGAGATCCGTGTCGCCGCTCACGAGACTCTCGGCGAAGTAGTCGTCTAGAGTCTCCGCGCTTACCTCAATGCTGGAGCCGACAACGGGAGTCGACCCCGTGTTCTCGACCTCTCCGACTACTGTGTTTCCGTAGATACCGACCGTCTCGTTGACGACGTCGACATCTCCGGCGACGGTCTCTGTCTTACCCTCTCCATCGCCCGTCTCAGCCGTCTCTCCCGACTCCTCGTCTCGCTGTGAACCGTCTGTCCCCGACTCTCCCGTCCCCGTGTCGGAGTCGGTGTTGTTTCTTTCTCCGCCTATACCGGGCGCGCCCGTTCCCTCGGAGTTCTCCTCGCCCCCGTCTCCGAGACAGCCGGCTCCTGAGACTGCTACTGCGGCTCCCACAGAGACGAGAAAGCCGCGCCGAGTCGTGTCACGTTCGTCCATCCGTCACGGGTTAGACGGAGCACAGACTTAACTGTTTTCAGGCGCTAATCCCCCTTCCTCAACGAGCAACGCAGGCCGAAGGCCGAGTAGCACAGTAGGGAGGGGATACAGCGTCATCAGAAATCTCCTATTTCTGATTGGCAGTCAGATTCTGTCGGAATCTGACGACGCCCGTGATCGTCTTCCAAACACTCCGCGACGACTGGCCCACATGCCCACGTCAACCACAACCCTTATTTACACAACTTGTGTAAAGTATAGTGTGGCAACGCGAAAGAACATCTCCATCCGTGACGACCAGGAGGAGTGGATTCAGGACAACCACCTGAATCTCTCCTCATTCGTCCAAGAGAAACTGGACGAACTCATCGAAGAAAGAGAGTCATAGATGCATTACAACTACAAGTATCGACTCGACCCACCGGAAGCCCTCACCGAGACGCTTCTGCACCACATCGATACTTGTAGGCAACTCTACAACCACGTCCTCTACAAACTCAACGAGACAGACGAGATTCCAGCACGCTACGAGGTACAGGACACGCTTCCTGACCTCAAAACGTGGTGGAACGACCTGAACGACGTTCACTCGAAAGTGTTGCAGATGGTCGTCAAGCGCGTCTATGACAACCTGTCCACACTCAAAGCACAGAAGGAAAACGGACGTGCCGTGGGAATGCTGAAGTGGAAATCACCTCGGGAGTATCGGTCGCTCACCTACAATCAGTCCGGCTTCGAACTCAAGAATACGAGTGGTCGGCATGTCCTGTGGTTGAGCAAAATCGGTGAGATACCGATTCACCTCCACCGAGACATTCCCAACAATGCGACCATCAAACAGGTCACGGTCAAACAAGAATCCACGGGCGAATGGTTCGCCACCTTCGGTATCGACGTGGACGAAGACACTCCCGAGAAGCCGGAGAATCCAGAGCAGGTCGTTGGGATTGACGTGGGAATTCTCAAGTACGCACACGATACTGATGGAACCGCTGTCGAGTCACCGGACTTCTCCGCCGAGCGCGAGCGATTAGAACGCGCTCAACGTAGCCTCTCGCGGAAGGAACACGGCTCGAACAATTGGGAGAAACAGCGCAAGACGGTCGCTCGACGGCACGCCGACCTGAAACGCAAGCGGCGAGACTTCTTGCACAAACTCTCGAATTACTACGCCACCGAGTACGACTTGGTGGCCGTTGAGGATTTGGACGCGAAGGGACTGGTTGAACTCCCTGGCAACTCGCGCAACCGAGCAGGAGCGGCGTGGGGGAAGTTCCTGCGGATGCTCGAATACAAATGCGAGCGCGAAGGAACGCACTTCGTCGCAGTTGACCCGAAAGATACGACGAAGAAGTGTGCGTCCTGCGGTGTCAAGACGGACAAACCGCTGTGGGTTCGTGAACACTCGTGTCCATCGTGTGGGTTTGAGGCGGACAGGGACGCGAACGCGGCGTGGAATATTCTTTCTCGCGGTCTTGAAAAAGTAGGAGTGGGACACTCCGAATCAACGTCCCCAGAAATCGAAGATTTCTGGTGTGCGAACGAGACGCACGGCGTCTCGTCAACGTCCTCAGAATCGCTCTGCGATTCTGATGTGCGAACGAGAGCGAAGCTCTCGTTAACGCCTGTGGAGACTGCGCTCCCTACGGACACCGATTCGGTGTCTGCAAAGCGTGTCGTGGAAACAGGAAGCCCTACCCTCACCGAGCGAACCGCACCAGCGGTGAGCGAGTAGGGTGGGGTAGTTCACTATCCTTTCGAGCGATACGTAGCGGTAAGATTTTATGTTCTGTAACGTGGACATTACTTATCCAGAGATGAATCCTTCCACCTACGTGAGACGTCTGCTTCTGGTCTGTCTGGCTCTGGCTTTTATACTCACAGTCGTTACGGGGTCGGCTACGGCGTCGAGAAACCTGACTGATGAGAACTATGACGGCACTAGTAGAGTCATACAGTTAGACACCCAGAATTACACTGAGGTGTTTCAGGGGGAGGAGGACATAGTCTGGAAGCCAGACGAGGTTCCGAACGACATCTCAGTTCTGTACGGCGTCGATGGGGGGACTGCTGAGGGCGAGTCGCTCGGGGTATCGGGGGACTCCATACCACGTGGACAGGAGGTGGGACAGTACGCTGAGTCAACCGACGGAACCGGCTATAAGGCGAAGGTTACCACGCCCGAACTGACTCGTTTCGAGATATACAACGAGGGAATGGAGACAGTCGCAGGAAATGAAGTGGCTACTGACGAGTCGATACTCATAAGGGCTGACTGGAACTTCATGCGAGCTGAGGACATAGAGCTCACGGTTACGAGTCCGGCTGGCAACGACGTCACACGTGAGGTACTCGTCGAGAGCTATGCTAATCTCTCCGATCAACAGATAGACGAGCTAAACGCGACTGACCACTACAACGTCTCGACATCGACAGGAGAACCCGAACATGTCAGTAACCGCACACAGGGTCTCGGCAGAACGGGTCACAGTATAGGCGACTCCGTCTACTGGGGTCTCAACTTCACGGGAAGGGAGACGGGAAGCTACGAAATCACAGTCGAGGGCTCCGACGACCTCACCTTCGGTGAAGCGTCGTCCTCGGAGTCGCTGAGCGTAGTCGCCGAGAAGAACCCGTCTCTATCTCTCGGCTCCGACACAGCGACACAGGGAGAACGCGTCGGATTTACTGTCACGGAGTCCGACGACGGTCTCTACCACGCTGTCGCCCTCGGGAGGCGTGACATCGCTCAGGGATACAGCCCAAGAGAGGTCTTCGAACTCGTGGGCGACGAAGAGAGCGGTACAGTCAATATAGGGAATGAAGAAATTTTTTACCATGTAAATGATTATGCTTACTCATGGG
>JAXIOF010000005.1 GCA_034190545.1 Candidatus Afararchaeum irisae
GTTTCGTTGAATATCCGTTTGTGTCTATTAGAATGGTTTGGTGAGTAGTTTAACGGATTCATCCTGACCCTGAAGGGTCAGGTATTCTCCTGTGCTTACGTATAATGCTAATGCGTGTGGGTATACCGAGACTCAGGGTTGACTACCGAGCGAGCCTTTCGATGATAGGCACGGTTCTGAAGCTACTCGCCGTACCTCTTCTGATCCCGGTCGTCGTGGGTGTGATCTACGGCGACTCGTTGGTTCCCTTCTTCGTTACCATAGCCGTAACTCTCGTACTCGGGGAGTCGCTCGAACGTCTGAGTCCCGACGCCGACATGGGTAACCGCGAGGCGTTTCTGATGGTGCCTCTGACCTGGATCACTGTCGTAGTCATCGGTGCGATCCCGTACGTCGTAGAGGCTCACGGGATACCTCCCGTCTATCCGGCACCGTACCCCGGATCGAGCCTCGGAGACCCCGTAGACGCCGTCTTCGAGAGCATGAGCGGATTCACGACTACGGGAGCTACCGTGATGGAGTCGATATCGTTCGAGTCCCACTCGCGCGCTCTGATGATGTGGAGACAGGAGACCCAGTGGCTCGGCGGAATGGGTATAGTCGTCCTCGCGGTCGCTATACTCCCGAGGCTCTCAGTCGCGGGCGCACAGCTAATGGAAGCCGAGGCACCGGGTCCCGGAATCGAGAGGCTGACTCCACGTATAAAGGAGACTGCAAAGACACTCTGGAAGATATACCTCGGACTCACGGTTCTCCAGATAGGTCTTCTGTATCTCTTCTACCGACTTGGACATGCCCCCAACATGACACTCTACAACTCGGTGGCTCACGCCTTCACGACTCTCCCGACGGGGGGGTTCTCACCCGAGGCGAGGAGCATAGAGGCGTTCTCCCCCATAGCCCAGTGGATAATAGTGCCGTTCATGCTCGCGGCGGGTACCAACTTCGCCCTCTTCTGGTATCTCCTCAACCTCGACTTCGGTGACTTCTTCGGCGACGAGGAGTTCAGGTCGTACGTGGGTGTAACCGCAGCCCTGTCACTGATGGGAGCCGCTCTGATCTTCTTCGACCCGGGTCTCGAATCGGTCGACGGAGTGGGTTCGGTAGCCGGCGAGGTAGAGCCCGCATTACGCCACTCGGTCTTCCAGTTCACCTCGATAGTCACGACGACGGGATACGCGAGCATGGACTTCAACACGTGGGGATTCGGGTTGACGGTACTCCTCTTCATAGCTCTCTTCGTGGGCGGAAGCACGGGAAGTACGGGCGGCGCGATAAAGATAATGAGATGGGTCGTCGTGGTCAAGTCGATCAAGCGCGAGCTTTTCACGACGGTTCATCCCGAAGCTGTCAGACCCGTCCGTCTCTCAGGTAATCCGCTCGACGAACGCGCGATCCGTGGCGTCCTCGTCTTCGTGACGACCTACCTCGTACTCTTCTTCGTCGGTGTCTTCCTCGTCGCAGTCGACGCCTCGAACGCCGGAATAAACATTAGCCTCTTAGAGGAAGCCTCGGCAGTCGCCACGACGCTCGGAAACGTGGGACCCGGATTCGGAGCCGTGGGTCCGATGAACAACTACGCCTTCTTCTCCGACACGACAAAGCTGTTTATGGTCGTTCTGATGTGGGCTGGAAGACTCGAAATCATACCCGTACTTGTAGTTCTGACTCCGTCGTACTGGAAGTCATAAGCAAAAGAGACGTGTGAGGTCGGCGCGAATACACCGTATGTTCGGAACATCGGGTATACGCGGGGGTCTCGACGAGGTCTCACCCCATCTGTGTCTCAGACTCGGAAAGGCTGTCGGGAGTCTTTCGTCGAGAGTCGTCGTAGGACGAGACGGACGTCTCACGGGTGAATCTCTCAAGAACTCCTTAGTCGCTGGGTTAGAGAGTGTAAGAGCCGAGGTCGTAGACGTCGGAGTAGTTCCGACACACACGGTCGCGTGGGCGGCGCGCGAACATGAGAGTATGGGAGTGATGGTCACTGCTTCCCACAACCCGCCGGGAGACAACGGTGTGAAGGTCTTCGACTCTGACGGAACCGAGATAAGCCGCGAGACCGAGAGACGGTTAGAGAAGAGAGTCGGTGACAGCGACGTCGCCGAGCCGCGCGACTGGACTGAGTCAGACGAACGCGGCTGTTTGAGTGCCTATCTGAGAGACGCTCTCGACTACGTAGGTGAAGACGGGGACATCGATCTCAGAGTCGCGGTCGACTGCGCTAACGGCGTCGGTTCCCTGACTACGCTTCCGCTCCTGAGAGAGATGGGATGCGAGGTCACGGGGGTCAACGCCCAGATAGACGGTAGCTTCCCAGGACGTGAGCCGAAGCCGACACCCGACTCAGTCTCGGAGTTCGGTGACTTCGTCCGAGACGGAGACTTCGACTTGGGTCTCGCACACGACGGCGACGCCGACAGAGTCGTAGTAGTAGACGGTGACGGCGACGTAGTCCCCGAGGACGCAGTCGTGGCTGTCCTCGCTGACGACTACACGAATAGAGACGGAGGCACAGTAGTCACTACGCCGAATGCGTCGTCGAAGATAGACCAACGCGTCGACGGAGAAGTGAGACGGACACGTCTCGGGGGGCTCTCTGAGGCAGTCGACGACGACGTCGTATTCGCCGCAGAGCCGTGGAAACACGTCTTTCCGAAGTTCGGCGGCTGGATAGACGGAACCGTGAGTGCAGCCGAGGTCGTACGTCTCGTCGCAGAGGCTGGTGGAACCAACGCGCTCTTCGGCGACATACGGATCGCAGTCGAGAAGACCAACGTCGACTGTCCCGACGACGCGAAGCGGCAAGCCATCGAAGGCGTCAAGGAGAGGACGAGAGAGGAGTTCGGCTCCGAGGCGGAGATAGACACGTCTTACGGAGTCCGTCTCGACTTCGGGGGCGGCGACTGGGCACTCGTACGTCCGAGCGGAACCGAGCCGGTCGTACGTGTCTACTCCGAGGGATTCGAGTTAGAAAGAGTAGTCGAGGTCGTCGAGGAAGCTATTCGAGAGGCTCGAACTTAGTTCCGTAATGTATCATTCCTTCCTCGCCGTCCTGTCCTATACGTCTGAACGAAGTCTCGACACGGTCGCCTATCTCAACATCCTCGACGACCTGTCCCGTCATACGTGCTCCCTCGTCTAGCTCGACGACAGCGAGCGTGTAGGGCACGGTTCCCTCGTAGTCCTCTCCGGGATCGTGGACGCGCGTGTAAGAGACGACCTCTCCCTCTCCCGAGAACTCCTTCTCGACTATCTCGCCGTCCCTCCTGCAGTCGGGACACAGACTGCGCGGAGGGAAGTAGGCTGTGCCGCACGTCTTGCACTCTGTTCCTACGGTTCTGTAACGCTGGTTTATCTTTCTCCAGAAACGTGGTACTGTCATCTATCTACTGCCTCCTGAGTCTGAGTCTGAGTCTGAGTTCGAGTTCGAGAGTATGCTGACTACGGCTGTCGCGCCGGTTCCTCCGACGTTGTGGGCGAGTCCGACCTCGGCGTCTTCGACCTGTCTCCCGTCGGCTTCGCCCCTGAGCTGTGTCACGACCTCGGCGATCTGTCTCACACCCGTCGCGCCGAGAGGATGTCCGCACGCCTTGAGACCTCCCGATGGATTTACGGGTATACGTCCGTCGAGTCCTGTCTCGCCGTTCTGGGTAGCCTCGCCTCCCTTTCCTTTCTCGACGAATCCGAGATCCTCTACTGCAAGTATTTCTCCTACGGTGTACGAGTCGTGAACCTCGGCGAGGTCGACGTCGTCGGGATCTATACCCGCGGAGTCGTATGCGGTCTGGGCGGCGTGCTGTGTCGACTTGATACTCGTCATGTCGTCCCTGTCGTGGACTGAGAGTGTGTCACTCGCCTGTGCGGTCGCCTCGACGTAGACGGGATCGTCGACGAACTCCTCGGCTACGTCGGCGGAGGCGACTACTACCGCCGCCGCGCCGTCGCTTCCGGGCGAACAGTCGAACATCCTGAGAGGCTCCGACACATACGGAGTCGACTCGACTACCTCAGCGGGCACAGAGCTCTGGTACTGTGCGTACTCGTTGCCCTCTGCATTGGCGTGGTTCTTGACTGCGACCTCCGAGAGCTGTGACCTCGTCGTGCCGTACTCGTCCATGTGTGCCCGCGCCATCATAGCGTAGAGCGAAGGGACGTTGGCACCCTCGAAGACCTCCCACTCCCTGTCGGCGCTCCCGCTCAGGGCGTCGGTCGTCTCCTCGGCACCGAGGTCTGTCATCTTCTCGACACCGCTCGCGACGACGACGTCGGACGCGCCGCTCGCCACGTCGAGGACAGCCTGTCTGAAAGCGAGTCCTCCCGAGGCGTCGGCGGCTTCGACACGTGTCGCGGGTATGTGTTCGACCGCGAGTCCGGCGTAGTCGGCGATGAGCGCGGCGACGTGTTCCTGGTCTATGAACTGACCCGCGCTCATGTTTCCGCCGTAGAGGGCGTCTATGTCGTCTCCACCGACGCCCGCGTCTTCGAGAGCACGTACCCCCGCAGTCGTGAATATGTCTCTGAACGATCTGTCCCAGTGTTCGCCGAAAGAGGTCTGTCCGACCCCTATTACTGCTACGTCTCTTTCCATTCTTACTCCTCCTTTATCTTGCCCTTGTGCTTGGCGTACTCTCCGTAGTCGAGATACTCTACGTCGTCGGAGTCGATGATGTCACGCACGAGAGGTGCGCGGTCACGTCTCTCGATCTCCTCGGTGATATCGAGCGAGAAGGCGTCACTTCCCGCTCCCGATCCGAACGATGCTAAGAAGACGCGGTCGCCGGGCTCCGCCTCGTCTAAGACGGCGGAGAGTCCGACGAGCGACGCGCCGCTGTATGTGTTTCCTATCTCGGGTGTTAGGAGACCCGTCTCGTACTGTTCCTCGTCGAATCCTATCTTCTGTGCGACCTTGACGGGGAACTTACCGTTGGGCTGGTGGAATACGGCGTAGTCGTAGTCGTCCGTCGTCGTCCCGAGTCTGTCCATCAGCTTCTCGCTCGAACTCGTTATATGTCTGAAGTAGGCGGGCTCTCCCGTGAAACGTTCTCCGTGCTGAGGGTAACGCGCTCCCTCACGTCTCCAGAAGTCGGGGGTGTCGGTCGTGAACGACGCGGTGTCCTCGATCTTAGCCATCGCCTCGTCGTCGTCTCCTATAACGAAAGCCGCTCCTCCCGCGGCGGCACTGTACTCAAGAGCGTCCCTCGGCGCGCCCTGTGAGACGTCGGCGCCGATAGCCATTCCGTAATCTATCATACCCGAGTCGACGAGTCCCATACACGACTGTATCCCCGCTGTGCCTGCCTTACACGCGAACTCGAAGTCGGCGGCTGTCATGTCAGGTGTCGCGCCTATAGCCGCGCCGACTATTGTTCCCGTCGGCTTGACTGCGTAGGGATGTGACTCGCTTCCGGTGTATATAGCACCGATCTCCTCTCCGTCTACGTCGACACGTCTCATCGCGTTCTTCGCCGCCTCGGTGGCGATAGTTATGGTGTCCTCGTCCTCGTCGGGGACGCTCTTCTGTTTGACGTTGAGACCGTTCTTGATGACGTCTGGGTCGTCTCCCCAGATACGTGCTATCTCCTCAGCCTCTATCCTGTACTTGGGTACGTAGGCTCCGTAGCTTACTATTCCTGCCATTCGGTTACTCCTCCTCGTATCTGTTTATACGTGATATCATCTTACTCAGATCCATCTGTGTAACGCTCAGGTCTATTCCTTCTATACGTGCGAGACGGGGTGCTAGATCCGACATCTCGTCTTCGTCTATGCCGTGTAGTACGACGGCGCGCGGCTTGAGGCTCGTGACACGTATTGCGACGAGAGGACTCTCGCCGCGCGAGACACGTGTGAAGACGAGAGCGCGCTGTGTCGTCCAGCCGTAGAGACGCGTGAACTCGGCGTTCGAGAGACTGGTTATCGCCTTCACTGAGTCTATGACTGTGTGTCCTGCGAGTGTAGTGTCGTCGTCGGAGTCCTCGCTGGCTCTGTGAACCACGTCGGCGTCTATCGCGTCGTAGAAGTCATCGGCGTCGACGGGGGTCTCGTAGTCCCTGAGATCCTTTATGGCGTCACCCTCGAAGCCGGCTCCGAGAATACGTCTGTACCTCCGGAGTGTCTCGCCTCCGCGCTCCCTGTCAATCTCTATGAGGGCGTCGACAGTCCTCCTCACGACGTTCGCGCCGGGACTCTGACGTCTTCCGCTCTCGTAGTCGCTCACGACACTCACCGAGACGTCGAGCCTCTCGCTGAGCTCCGACTGTGAGACTCCGAAGTTCTCCCTCCATTTCCGGAGTGTAGATCCGGGGTCGTCGCTGAGTACGACCTCCCCCGCGATCTTCTCCGAGAGCTTAGTCTCGGGGTTCGAAGCCGCACGTGCATCGTCCGTCTCAGCCATCTATCTCAGAGTCACGTCTCTCTCATATATATGTAGCGAAAGGCGACGAAACGTGTTTCGAC
Source organism: Candidatus Afararchaeum irisae (assembly GCA_034190545.1). NCBI lineage: Archaea > Methanobacteriati > Methanobacteriota > Halobacteria > Halorutilales > Halorutilaceae > Afararchaeum (SeqCode) > Afararchaeum irisae (SeqCode). Next base: position 6,460 of record JAXIOF010000005.1, read on the forward strand.
AGATGTCGAAAAAGTGTCAGGAGTTTTCGGGTCTGTCTCCCAAGGTCACCTCAACGGTCTGTTGCTCTCCATCACGTATGATAGTAAGTTCGACGGTGTCACCGGGACGTGTCTCAGTCGCGAGGTAGCTCGCGAGGTCTTCCGACGAGTCGACCTCCATTCCTCCGATTCCGACTATGACGTCTCCTCCGGTGGGCATCCTTCCTGTGGTCACACTCGACTCAAGGATGCCCTCAGAGGGTCCACCGTCGATTACATCGACTACGAGTACGCCCCTCACGTCGTTGAGCCCATTAGCGTCTGCGACAGCAGGGGTGACCGGCATAGTCGATACGCCGAGGTACGAGTGGCTGTAGTCTCCGTCTTGTATGAGTTCGGGGACGACACGGCTCACCATCTCGGGCGATATCGCAAAGCCGAGGTTGTCGCCCTGTTTGGCTCGGTTGACACCCACGACTTCTCCTTTGAGGTTTACGAGGGGACCACCGCTGTTACCCGGATTTATGGGAGCGTCTGTCTGTATGGCGTCGGGGATTGCGAAGCCTCCTCGCGTCCTCATCGACCTGTTGAGTCCGCTGACTATGCCGTGTGTGACCGATCCCTCGTAGCCGAGGGGATTTCCGAGGGCGAGTACGACCTGCCCCCTCTTAGGATCGGAGGACGCGACTGGTAGTGGGTCGGCGTAGGCGGGAGGATCGTCGACCTTAAGTACGGCTAAGTCAGTGTAGACGTCGGCTCCGACGACCGACGCGCGTCTCCAGTCATCCCTGCTGTATCTAACCCAGACCTGATCGGAGTCCTGTACTACGTGCTGGTTGGTAACTATATGTCCGTTGTTGTCATATACGAATCCCGATCCCTGACCCGAGTTAGTCGACGCTAAAGAGCCGACACGTATCGAGACGACCGAGTCTATCGTGGAGTTGTAGACCGACGAGTAGACTTCCGACGGGCTTCCCGTGATATTTACTGAGACCGGTGTCTTAGGTCGCGTGTCGGCTCCGGCTCCCTCGGGCGACTCCGAGGGCGATGACGACGGAGACGCCGGCGCATTCGGCGACTGAGGCGCGGCGGTGTTTACGACGCCGAAGACGACGCCGAATATAACCACTATTACGACGGCTCCGCCTATCTTTGATTTCGTACTCATTTGCGTCTAAGTAGACGGCTTCGGAGAATAAGGCTGTTGGTAGATGGGTCTAGGAGTCCCCGTCGGTGTCGGAGAACTCGTGTCCACAGTTGGGACACGTATGAGTATGTGTCTCGTCGTTCTCCTCACGCCGAAGCTCGCGGCTCGACTCTGCGATCTCCCTCATGGCGTCGGTTATGCGATCCTCGGCTTCCTTCTCTCTGTCGACAGAGACGCGCGCGCCCTCGACCTCCAAGAGGAAACGTGCGGTCTCGGTAGACTCATAGACTATGTCGTCTATCTCGTCGGGCTCGAAGAACTCCGACATAGCTCCGTAGAGGAAGGTCGCACCCGACTTACGTACCTTGTCCTCAAACGACTTCCTCGCCTCGTTTACCGCCTGTGGCGAGTAGGTGTCTGTCATGAAAGGGACGAGATCGGGAAGGTTCTCGCCTATGAGTGTCATCTCGATCCCCGTCTCAGTCCTGAAGTCGGAACACAGACGCGCTATTGCCCACTCGCGCGCCGTGATATATGTGCGGTCTCTCAGGAACTCGTTTACCCTGTCGTACTCCGACTCCTCGACCTTCTTGAAACGGTCGTACTTGTCTATCTCGTCGGACTCCATTGCCATTACAGTGGACTACTCCGTCTTCGAACTTAAAGACCCGCGCTCGGACTCCCTCATTTCTCTATCCTGCGTCTGTGTAGCTCGACGGGTATACCGCCGGCTTCGAGTAGCCGACTGTGGAAGTCACGCGCGCTGAGATCGGTACCGTCGGCGAGGTCAGCGAGGAGTCTCCTGCCGACTGTGAACGAGACGCCGTTTCCGGGGTTACGGCTGTAGGCGACCGCCTCTGACCACGCAGCCTCGGGGTCGAAGCCCGCCTCGTCTACGAGGTAGTCGGCGGCTTCGTCGACTGTCATCTCTCCCCTGCTGAGTCTCATGTCGACTACGGCACGGCACGCGTTTCTGATCCTCTTCTCCGCCGAGACGAGACGTAGACCCTCGGCAGTCGCTCCCGTATCGAGTTCGTCGACGAAACCCGACTCTATCACAGTCTGTGCGGCGTATCCCCTCCATCCCTCTACGAAGTCGTCTCCGAAGCTGTTGAACCTTCCTGCTAAGCCGTAGACGGCTGACTCGTTGAGAGACGAGTAGACCTGCTGGAGATGGTGTCCGGGAAAGACGTCCGAGAAGACTGTGTAGGCGATCTCGGAGACGTTGTGAAACCTGAGCATCTCGGGATCTGCGGGTGGTGAGACGTAGTAGACTGCGTCTTTCTCGCCGAATGGTGTCGGCTCTACGTAGCCAGAGTCACCTATGAGTGGACGGAGACGTTCGGGAGTCTCGGAGATACGGAGGCTCGACTCGGGGACGTCAGCGAAGTCACCGTCTGTGAGACGGTACGCGGCGTCGGCAGTTCGTCTGTACTCGTCTATGACTCCGTCAAAGGTCTCGGGATGGTCGGACTCAACCGACTCGACCGCCTCGTCGAAGGATGGCGCGTCAATCTCCGAGACAGCGTCTCTCAGATCCTCGTCCGCCGCCTCTATCTCTGACTCGGATATCTCGATGACCTCCGAACTCGGCGGCAGGTAACGGAGTTCGAGGAGACGGTCGAGCTTTTCCTCGCCGACCGGGTCGTAGCTACGTGTGTCGAGCGACTGTAGCCAGTCACGGTAGTCGTCGACAGCGTCGATGACGTCCTGTGAGTTCGCACTTATCCTGTAGGCGACGTCCTGTCTCTCTATGTCGCCGGCGTGGTCTGCTATAAGCTGTAGGAGACCCGGAATCTCAGCACACGCCTCGATCTCGGATGCGACCCACTCGTCGACGGGATCGGTCAGACGGCTCTTCGTCTCTTCTATGTAGTCGGGGCAGTCTTCGAGACGGTCGGCTATCCTCTCGAGACGTTCCTCGAAGGGAGCGAAGTCACGCACGAAGAGGGGATAGATCAGCGAGACCACGCCGTCGACCGCCTGTGGGTCGGACTCCCAGAGACGTAGCTCGTCCATCTCGTAGATGTCGTATTCGAGGCTCGACGCGGCTATCTCAGCCTTTAGGCTGTCATCAGGGTTCGCACGTATCTCCTCTAATACGTCCTTGGCGTCCTCTATCTCCCCGAGGACTGAGTCACGGCTTCCGTCGGGAACCTCCGAGTCATAGTCGTGGACGCCTAAGACTGTCGCCATGTGAGGGTTACGTTCGAGTACACGGTCGAAGTAGTCGGAGACCACGGCTTCGGTTTCGGTTTCGGTCTCTGTCTGTGTCTGATCGTCTGATTCTGTCATTGACGTAGAGTCGGGACGCGGCGACTTGTAAACTGTGTCTATATCTACAGGCGGAGCAGGCCGAGTGCCTCGGAGTCTTCAAAAAGCAGAGCTTTTTGGGATACGGAAAATCAAAGATTTTCCTTGACTTGACCCCGAGGGTGAAGGCCGTAAGCCCCGTTAAACGTGTTCCGTTCGCTCGATATACTGCTCAATCGTGTCGGTCGAAACATCTCCTGCCGTTCCCACGTAATATGATTCCTCCCAGAACCCACCGCCCCACAGGTACTCCTCCAAGAACGACTCGTGCTGTTCCCACACCTCACGCGCAGTAATGCTCTTGACCGTTCGCACAATCTCACTCGGCGCGTGTCGTTCGAGAATCGAAGATTATCGTGATGACGACAGTATCTCGTAGCCGTACTCGTCGCACACGTCGCGGAAACTCGCTTCCAGCGATTTCTCGATTGGTTCGAGTATCGCGTGACGGTACTGAGCGGGATCGGAGATCCCGCGAGGTACGCAAATCTTCGATTTGCTTGACTTCGGACATTGCAAATCGAAGATTTGCAAGCAGTCAATCTCCGATTGACGACACCACACGAAGTGGTAGTTGACGTTGTACACCGTGTGGTTCGACCGCTTCTCGCCCATACC
>JAXIOF010000006.1 GCA_034190545.1 Candidatus Afararchaeum irisae
TCTCCTTTACATTAGTGGCTTAATCCAACGCAGTCTAGTGATTCACCAGAGCCTTGTATTCTGGTACATACTCCCTGCCGCACTCACCAACTTCTCGAAGTCGGGTAAGATAGGAGATGCATTCGACGTCGATACTATCAAGGCTGTCGTCTCTACGGGAGAGTACGCCATGGCATGGGTTTTCGGACTTGTGATGGCACTCGTGGGAGGATTTATCTCCGGAATCCTGGGTATCATACCCATACTCGGACAGATTGCGGGTGTCTTCGTTGTCTTCTACTTCGCTGTCGTCGCCAACCGCCTCTACGCACAGGGATACATCGACGCCCTCGAAGGCACCGGGACTAGAATATAAATAATAGTATAGCACAGCAGCATAACACAGTCCTTTTCTCGGTCTCGGAGTAATCTCGTCCATGGCAGTCCATCCGATAGACTACAGATACGGAACCGAAGAGATGAGATCGGTCTGGGACGAGGAGAACAAGTTAGAGAAGATGGTCGAGGTCGAGGTCGCTCTCGCGCGCGCCGAGGAGGAGACGGGTGATATACCCGAGGGTGCCGCCGACGATATACGGGAAGCCGCCAACGACGTTACACTTGATCGCGTCAAGGAGATTGAGGCGGAGATCCACCACGACGTCATGGCTGTCGTACGTGCGATAGAGGAGAACTGTTCCGATGACTACGGCGAGTACATACATTTCGGGGCGACCTCGAACGACATAATAGACACAGCTGACGCTCTCCGGTTAGAGGAGGCGTGTGACCTCATAGAGGAGAAGCTACTCGACCTCCGTGACGCTCTCGTTGAGAAGGCGGACGAACACAAGGAGACCGTCTGTGCGGGACGGACACACGGGCAGATAGGAGTACCCACGACTTGGGGTCACAAGTTCGCTATCTGGGCGTCGGAGACCGACAGACATCTCGACCGTCTCGACGAACTCAGGGAACGTCTCTTGGTCGGACAGATGAGCGGTGCTGTGGGTACTCAGGCATCTTTCGGCGACAACGCGCGCGAGATATCCCGTAGGACGATGGAGAACCTCGGATTAGACGAGGCGGAGATCTCGAACCAGATAATACAGCGCGACAGACACTCCGAGTACGTCTTCTTCCTCGCCAACGTCGCGACGACGCTCGACAAGATAGGCATAAACATACGTAACATGCAGAGAACCGAGATAGGCGAGGTCGAGGAGGGATTCGGAGAGAAACAGGTCGGATCGTCGACTATGCCCCACAAACGCAACCCCATAAAGAGCGAACAGATCTGTGGGCTAGCGCGCGTCGTACGTGAGTCGGTCAACACAGAGCTCAGGAACAACACCCTATGGGAGGAGCGTGACCTCACCAACTCGTCGACTGAGAGGATTACGTTCACAGAGACGAGTGTAGTCGCCGACCATCTCCTAGCGCGCGCCACTGACGTCATCGAGAACCTCGGGTTCCACGACGATGAGATACGTCAGAATCTCGGCATCTTCGACGGAGCCAACATGGCTGAGGCGGTCATGATGGAGCTAGCGAGAATGGGAATGGGACGTCAGAAGGCACATGAGAGGGTGAGACAGGCGGCTATGAGGGTACACGACGAGGAGATAGACATGGAAGAAGCGGTACTCGACGACGACGAGATAGCTGAGTACCTCGACCCCGACGAGGTCGAGACTCTTCTCAATCCTGACGACTACATAGGAACCGCAGTCGAGCGCGTCGAGGAGGTAGTCGAGAGACTGAGTTAAGCTTCAAAGTTAAAGAGCTTACTGTTATTCGACTAACTACGGGACTCCGTCGTGTCGTTGCCGCCACCAGACATCCTCCGCTTCGCTGTCGCTCCGAGCTTATGGGAAGCCCGTCTGTGTCTAATATTACAGATAAACGAACAATGAACAAGCATTTATGACGATGTGTCTGTAATTCGGAGACGCAATATATAGGGAATGAAGAAATTTTTTACCATGTAAATGATTATGCTTACTCATGGGA
>JAXIOF010000007.1 GCA_034190545.1 Candidatus Afararchaeum irisae
ATTCGGTATATCGGGCACATACAGAATAGGAGCGATAGCCGCGACAGACGCGGATACGGGAGATACCGGCGATGATCCGGATGATTCGATTAACACGTCGTGGTTCAACAGTGGAACCTCGACACAGCGCTCCATTCGTGTGGTTGAACCGAGCTTCCAGTATACTATACATCCAGTTGGAGGATCTGTTGCAGAAGAGGATGGTGAAATAAGAGTTACTGGCGAAGCTGTTGGATTCAAAGAAGTCGTGATTGGCTTTGTTGGTGACAAAGGAGATGTCACAGCCCATACCGTTTCAGTAGATACGGACAATACATTTGAGGAGGAAATTTCACTTGGATCGATAATGACTAGGAGAGGTCCTACTGGGCCAATAGCACAAGGCACAGTAGTCGCGTTCGGAGTGGTTAATGGAAGAGACAATCAGTTTGGAGATGGTAGTGCCATGGGTGGAAGGGCACCAACAAGAACTCCCAGACAGTTTGCTGGTCTTGCACCCCAGTTTGATAATGATTTGACTACTGTCACCCGAACCTCCGGTCAGATAATAGAGATGTTACGTGAGGAGTCAGTGGATGAAACTGGCTCCGACGACCTCGGATACCCGTCGTCGTTCCGATACACGGATGCGAGAACGTCGATCAACGACGTAGTGCCTGCGTCGCACAGTAACATCACGGGAGTAGTGCCGATAGAGGTAGGAGAGACGATGATGGTACGCGGAACGACGAACCTCCAGCCAGACGATAACACGATAAGTGTAGAGGCTGTTGAAGGTCCGAGTGAGACAGAGATGCCTGTCAAGACGACGGACATGTGGAAGATGGAGAGCGGAGTCTGGTCGGTTACGGTAGACACGACGGGACTTGAGCCTGGAACGTACAAGATCGAAGCAGACGACGGAGACAACACTGACACAGTCACAGTTGAGATAGTCGCGAAAGGAGAGCGCAACGACGCGATGCTCTCGTCCAAGCCGACACTCGCAGACAGAGTCAGTCAGCTCCAGAGCAACGTAGAGGAGCTTCAGACGAAGAACGAGCAGCTCAACACGCAGGTAGAGGATCTCCAGACGCAGAACCAGCAGCTCAACACGCAGCTTGAGAACGCGACGTCGCAGAACGAGAAGCTACAGAGTCAGATCGATCAGCTTAAGCAGGAGAACCAGCAGCTCCAGAAGAAGGCTAACAAGTCCGGCAGCGGTGGACAGGGACAGCCTGGATTCGGAGTCGCTGCGACTCTGATCGCCCTCATCGGCGCTGGTCTCATAGCTCTCAGAAGAAAGAACGAGTAGAGTAGCGATGCCATAACGTAGTAAACCGTCTTTTTATTCAGTTCGAGCCGAACTTAGAGTCTGTTTTACCTCTCTCTCGACTTTCTCCTGGGTCAGACTGTCGAGACTGATGTAGTCGCCACCTGACTCACGCGCTATCTCCTCTCCGAGACCCGTCTGTACGTATCCCGACTCGCCGTCTAAGACGACTACCTTGACGTTCTCAGAGCCGAGGAGACGTGACAGTCTTCTGACCTCCTCGACCGGGTCGCCGTCTTCGTGCATAGAGACGTTCGCCTTTCCGTCAGTAACGAGAACCAGAACCGGAAGAACTGCGCCGTCCGTTTTCTTCGTCTCGTTCTGGATGACGTCATACGACTTCGAGAGAGCGTGGCTCAGAGGAGTCCTGTCGCCCGTCGGAAGCTCCTTGAGATGGCGTGCGGCTATCTCGACGCTGTTAGTCGGCGGAAGAAGCACCTCGGCGTCGTCGCCCTTGAAGCCGATGAAAGCGACCTTGTCACGGTTCCGGTACGAGTCGTTGAGGAGCGACATGACTGCGCCCTTTGCCGTCTTCATACGTCCCTCGGCGTTCATACTCCCCGAAGCGTCGACTGCGAAGACGACGAGTGCCTGACGTCCCTCCTCACGTACCTTCTCGTGGAGGTCGTCCTTGCCCACCTCTGTCTTACCGCCTCTAGCCGCCGACCTGACTGTCGCGTCGACTGCTACGTCTATGTCTGTGTCGTCTGTGTCGCTCGCGCGTCTCGATCTGACGTATCTACCGGAGTCCGAGGTGGAAGAAGAGTGTTCTCCCGACTCGGTGCCTACTCTATCGGCGGTGTCTATGTCTACGTCTATCTCGGGCGAGTCGGTATCGCCTACGTCTGCGACTGTCTCGGGCTTCGATCCCGGCTTAGCTTCTTCGGTCGGCACTTCCTCGTCCCCCTCACTGTCTTCTGTCCCATCCGTCTCTCTTTCACTGTCACCGTCACCGTCTCGGGCACCGGTGTCCTCCTCTCGGCTCTCCCTTTCTCGTTCTCGTCTGTCACTGTCTCCGTCTCTGGTGTCATCATCACCCTTACCACCTTCTTCGTCACCGTCGTCGTTTTCCGACCCTTCGTCGTCATCTATCTCACTGTCGGACTCCGGATCACCGTCTTCCTCCCCCTCTTCTCCTTCGTCCATCCCGTCTTCGCTTTCTTCCTCCCCTTCCTCGTCAAAGCTCTCGTCCATGACGTCGTCGAGATCACGTGAGTCGCCGAAGGGATCTGTCTTCATCCTGTGGGGAAGGGTCAGACGCGCCGCTTCTTTGACGTCTTCTTGCTTCACCTTCTCCCTTTGGTCTAAGGCTGCTATCGCACGTGCCGTCCTCGTAGTTATTATGTCGGCACGGTATCCGTCGACTCCTGCCTCGGTACAGAGATCGGCGATCTTCTGTCTCAGAGACGCGTCGATACCCACGCCCTCGCCGTAGATCCCTCTTCCCTCCTCGATCTTCTCTCTCAGACGTTCCTCGTCGTCCCTGTACTCCTCTATGACCGAGTCGGGGTCTCTCTCGAACTTCTCGGCTATCTCGACGACCTCGATACGTTCCTCTGGATCGGACGATCCGACGACATCGACCTGTAGACCGAACCTGTCGAGGAACTGGGGTCTCAGGCTCCCTTCCTCGGGATTCATGGTTCCGACGAGTATGAAGTCGGCGGGATGTTCGACTGAGACTCCCTCTCTCTCGACCTTGTTGACACCGCTCGCGGCGGCGTCGAGGAGAACGTCGACGAGATGGTCATCGAGGAGGTTGACCTCGTCTATGTAGAGAATCCCTCGGTTCGCGCGAGCGAGAATTCCGGGTTCGAGTGCGTTTACTCCCTCGTTGAGTGCCTTCTCGACGTCTATCGATCCCACGACCCTGTCCTCTGTCGCCCCGAGAGGCAGATCGACGACGGGTGTGGGTATACTCTCGGTCTCGATCTCCTCGGGGTCTTTCTCCTTACAGTTCTCACACTGGAGATCGGGGTTCTCGGGATGACAGTTGAACTCACATCCTCTGACGACCTCTATCTCGGGAAGGAGACGTCCTAGCCCCCGGACTGCGGTGCTCTTGGCAGTCCCTTTCTCACCTCTTATGAGGACTCCCTGAAGGGGAGCTACCGAGTTGAGAAGAAGTGCCCTCTTGAGGCTGTCCTGACCCACTACAGCCGGAAACGGAAAGACTCGCATCTAACCGATATCGTCGTGTGTATCTTATATCGGTTGGGATTCGACGAGGAATTAAAATTCGTTTGATTTAACACAACTGGGTTTGTACTCGTCTCCATATGAGGGTGGCTGTCTTCAGCGCGACGGACAACGAAATAGGGGCTATCGAGAGAGGGTACGCGAGAGCCTCTGACTCAGCCGAGATAGATCTTGAGGTCAGAAGCAAGAGGGATCTCAAGGACGAAGACGAGAGGGAGGGCTTCCTCGAACTCTGTCTCGACTCCGACTTCGTTCTCCTCAACCTCCACGGACCCGAGGACAGCATGCCGGGGTACGAGGAGTTCATAGACGAACTCGATGACGAGGACAAGCCAGTCTGTGTCAAGTCGACGGGCGATCCCTTCGCTCTACGTGACACGACGGTCGACGACGAGGTACGTGACCGAATCTACGACTACATCGACAAAGGTGGAATCGTCAACCTCGAAAATCTACTTCTCTACTTAGCCGACAGATACGGCACCGAAGACGTCGAACACGACGATCCCGTAGAGCTTCCGACTGAGGGTATCTACCATCCCGACTACCCCGGGATCGAGTACGAAGACTACTTAGAGACTCTCGACGACTCGAAGCCGACCGTCGGAGTCTGGTTCTACGAGTCCCAGTGGGTACACGGAAACACCGACTACATCGACGCCGTGGTACGTGAGATAGAGTCGAACGGAGCGAACGCACTCCCCGTCTTCCTGACACCGACCTACGACGAGGAGATCGACAACCGCCCAGCGAGATGGGTCGCACGCAACTGGTTCACTAGAGACGGCGAGTCCGTCGTCGACGCTGTGGTCTCGTCGTTGATGTTCTCTCTCTCGATGGAGGAGAGAGGAAGGTCGGGAAACGCCGACGAAGCCGGTGACACCAATGCATTCCTCGAAGAGCTCGGTGTTCCTGTCATACAGACAGTTACCACGATGAGGTCACGTTCGAGGTACGAGTCCGCCGACCAGGGTCTGATGTCGTTCGAACTCTCTCTCTCTGTCGCACTTCCTGAGTACGACGGAAACCTCATAACCTTCCCCGTGAGCGGGAAGGAGTCGGTCGATCCGTCGGTTGAGATGGGGACGAGTCCGAAACGCCACAAGCCGATAGACCACCGCGTCGAGAGAGCGGTCTCGCTCGCGGTTAACTGGGCGCGTCTCTCGTACATCCCTAACTCGGAGAAGAAGGTCGCAGTCGTCCTCCACAACTATCCCCCGACTGACCACGGAATAGGTACTGCTTTCGGTCTCGACTCGCCCGAGAGCGCGGTGCGTCTTCTCGAAGGACTCGACGAGAGAGGATACGAGACAGATGTCCCCGAGTCGGGAGACGAGCTACTCGATGTACTCACATCACAGCTTACACTCGACAACCGGTGGGTCGCTCCAGAGGACGTCGAGGAGATAGCACTCGATACCGTCTCGGAGGAAGAGTACCTCGACTGGTTCGAAGACGCGTCCGAGGGCATCCGTGAGGGTCTCGTAGACGAGTGGGGCGAACCCGAGGGCGAGGGCGACTACCCGATCCCGGGTACGAAGCTCGGAAACGTCTTAGTGACCGTACAGCCTCCACGCGGATTCGGCGACGATCCCTCGAAGATCTACCACTCGTCCGACCTCAACCCGCCCCACGACTACTACGCCTTCTACGAATGGATCAGACACGGGTTCGAGGCGGACGCAGTCGTCCATCTCGGAACACACGGGTCACTCGAATGGCTTCCCGGAAAGACTGTCGGACTCTCGGAGTCGTGTTTCCCCGACGCGATGGTACAGGACATCCCGAACGTCTACCCCTACATAGTCAACAATCCCGGAGAAGGCGCACAGGCTAAGAGGAGAAGCTACGCCGCACTCGTCGACTACCTCACTCCTGTGATGAAGAACGCCGGACTCTACGACGAACTCGCTGAGATCGAGGATCTGTGTAACGAGTACAAGAAGTCGGAGGCGGACAAGGACGAGGCAGGACATCTGCGTGACCTGATCTGGGAGAGGATAGACGAGTCGGGGGTCGACGAGGACATCGATATATCGAGGGAAGACGACTTCGACGACGTTCTCACGCGACTCCACAGCTATCTCAACGACGTCAAGAAGACACAGATACGTTCGGGTCTCCACACTATGGGACAGCCGCCCCACGGAGAAGACCTCGTCGAGTACCTCGTCGCACTCACACGTCTCGGTAACCCCGGCGCGCCGTCTCTCAGAAGATCGGTCACCGACGCGATGGGATACGACTACGACGAGATGCTCGACAGTCCCTCGGAGTACGTCGAAGAACTCGGAATGACGTGGGCTGAGGCTACGGATGAAGTCGACGAGACGTGTGTATCTCTCGTTTCCGAACTCGCCGAAGAGGGATTCGACGTGAGTGATGAAGACGTAAGAGAGATCACGCGTTCATACCTCGGAGACTCTCACGAGGACGTTGAGACGACACTTTCGTACATCGCCGACGAGATAAAGCCGTCACTCGACGGAGCCGAAAACGAGATAAGCCGTACTGCCGACGCCCTGAACGGCGAGTACGTTCCACCCGGAAAGTCGGGTGCCCCAACGAGAGGAAACGCCGACGTACTCCCGACTGCGCGTAACTTCTACACCATAGACCCGCGCACAGTCCCCTCGAAGGCGGCTTACCGAGTCGGCTCCGAGGTCGCCGAGTCAACCTTGAAGAGACATCTCGACGAAAACGGCGAGTATCCCGAGGAGATGGGTGTAGTCGCTTGGGGAACCCCCATAATTAGGTCGAACGGAGAGACAATCGCCGAGGTACTGCGTCTGATGGGGGTACGTCCTGAGTGGAGCGACTCGGGACGCGTCGAGGGCGTTGAGCCGATACCTCTCGAAGACCTCGACAGACCACGTATCGATGTCACGACACGTGTCTCGGGACTCTTCAGAGACGCCTTCCCACCCGTCGCGAAGCTACTCAACGAGGCTGTCGAGACGGTCGTAGAGCTCGACGAGTCCCACGAGATGAACTACGTCAAGAAACACGTTGAGGGCGAAGCCGACGAACTCATCGAGGACGGACTCGACGAGGACGAAGCCCTCGACACGGCGTCGTACCGCGTCTTCTGTACGAAGCCCGGGGGATACGGAGCGGGTACGAACAAGGCGGTCGACGAGTCGGAGTGGGAAGACGCCTCCGACCTAGCCGAGATATACGTCGAGTGGGGAGGCTACGCCCTCACGGGACGTGACGTCGTCGAGTCGAAGGACGTCTTCGAGACACGTCTCGGAAACGTCGAGGCGACACTCAAGACAGAGGACACACAGGAACAGGACGAGTTCGACTCAAGCGACTGGTACGCCTTCCACGGCGGATTTATCACAGCGGTCGAGACGGTGAGTGGTGAGAAGCCCGAGTCGTACGTCGGAGACACGAGCGACCCCGACAGGATAGAGGTCTACACCAACGACGAGAAGGTCAAGAAGGCTCTCAGGGCACGTGTTCTCAACCCCAAATGGATAGACAGCATGAAGGAACACGGATACAAGGGAGCCGGCGACCTCGCCCAGACGGTCGACACGGCGTTCGGATGGGACGCGACGACCGACGTCATAGACGACGCCGCCTATGAGGAGATCGCCGAGAAGTATGCCTTCGACGAAGATACCCAGGACTGGATGAGAGACGTCAACCCCTGGGCACTCGAATCGATCACGGAGCGTCTTCTCGAGGCGATACAGAGAGGAATGTGGGACGCCGACGACGAGACCGAGGACGACCTCAGACGCGTCTACCTGTCGGTAGAGGGAGAGATAGAGGAAGAAACAGAAGCGAGTATCGACACCCACAGAGAGTCAGACAGTAGTACTGAGACAGCCAGAACCAAGACGGAGACTGACGACTGATGACAGATAAGAAAAACAGACAGAAACAGAACGAGCCGAACAGTAACAACCCGTACGCCGACCTAGGAGCGACGACCAAGCAGGGAGAGGCTATCGCCGAGTCGAGCATGGAGTTCGTCCGGACGGTCGTCGGAGACGAGACCCCCGAGGACAGGATACGCCAGAAGTCGGTACATTCGACGGGTGACATAGAGTTCCAACACTTCATGCGGTTCGAGGGCGATCCCAGTCCCATAGAGTCGGCGGTCGAGGCGATCAACTCCGAGTCGAAGATAGTCACCGACATAACGATGGCGAAGGCGGGAATCACGTCGCGCGGACATTCGTGTGAAGTCGTGAAGGCACTCGGACACGGTAAGGAGCTCGCCGAGGAGACAGATATGACACGTACAGCCGCGGGTGTAGTCGGTACGAAGGATCAGATAGACGGAGGTATATTCGTTGTCGGAAACGCTCCGACTGCGGCGTTCAAGCTCTGTGAACTCGTCGAGGAAGAGGGTATTGAGCCCGCGTGTGTCGTCGCGACCCCGGTGGGATTCGTCAACGCCGAGGAGTCGAGACAGAGGGTCAGACAGACCGACGTTCCCTCGATCACGAACGTCTCGACACGTGGTGGATCGGGACTCGCCGCCGCGCTCACGAACGAACTCATACATATAGCCTCCGACAGGAGAAAGGAGTAGTATGTCGGAAACTCAGACACAGACAGAAGAGACAGAGGAGACTGAGTTGGGGGACGTTCGTGAATCTGAAGATTCACGCGCACACCAGAACGCAAAGCGTTCTGGGGACGTTCATGCCGTCGGTATAGGTCCGGGCAGTTCCGAGTACGTCACTCTCAGGACGAAACGTCTCATAGAGGACGCAGACGTGGTAGCGGGATTCACCGCAGTAGTCGAGAAGATCGAGGAACACATCGACGGTGCTGAGGTCGTCGAGATGGGTTACGAAGACGAGGCGGAGAAGCTCGAATACGTCGCCGACCTGAACCGCGAGGGCGACGACGTCGTCGTCTGTCTGATGGGTGACGCCAACTTCTCGGGATACCAGTACCTCGAAAAGGTCGAGGACGCCCTCGACGCCGACGTAGAACTCGTGCCGGGTATAAGTTCGGCACAGGTCGCGGCGAGCCGTTCGAGAACGCCATTCGAGGAGTCGGTCTTCGTCACACTCCACAAGACGTATGACGAGGGAGAGATAGATGACGACCTCGACGTCATAGTCGACGCGGTGACCTCGGGGAGAAACGCGATTGTGATACCTCTTCCTTACTCGTTCATGCCCGAGGACGTCGCCGAGCTTCTGATCGACGAAGGAGCCGACACCGACGCCGATGCCTACGTCTACGAGGAGCTGACGATGGACGAGACGAGTTGGGAGGGATCTGTAGAGGATCTTTCCGACCTCGAAGGCGACGAAGGTAAGGGCGACAGGGACGAGAGTGCGTTCTCCGATATGACCATCATGGTCGTATCACCATAACACGTAGGTCGCTGACGTTCGTCGAGGTCTCTCCCGTGACGAGAAGACCGTCTCTCTCGTCGAAGAAGGAGTACGACGAGTTTTCTTCGAGTGCCGCGGCGGCTTTCTCGGGGTCGTCTACCGTCTCGGTGCTACCTACTGCACCAGCCGCACCCCCGACGCCGTCGATACCGTCTGTGTCGACAGCCCCTACGGAGATCTCGACCCCATCCGACCCTCCTACACCGTTCTCGTACAGACTCAGGAGACACGACAGGACGAACTCCTGGTTGGGTCCGCCTTCTCCGTCTCCCGTGACTTCGACTGTTGTCTCTCCGCCCGAAATGACTGCACACGGCGGCTCGACAGGATTCCCCGTTCTTACGCACTCGCGGAGTACCGAGGCGTGGAACTCGCCGACGTCTCTCGACTCGCTCTCTATGAGGGAAGAGAGGACGACGGTCTCGTAGCCGCGGTTCTCGACATGCTCCCTTGCGGCGTCGACCGCGTCGAAGGTGTTTGCGACGACGACGTTGTCTACTTTCTCGAAACAGATGTCGCCGTAGCTCGGTGTTTCGTCCCATTCTCCCTCGACACCTTGGGTGAGACGTCGCACTACGGCGTCGGGACACTCGTCGTAAATCCCGTACTCTCTCAAAGTCTTGACCGCGTCGGAGTAGGTCGACGCATCGGGAGACGTTGGACCGCTCGCTATGACGCTCGTGTCGTCACCCACGACGTCCGAGACTATCACAGAGACGGTACGTGCGGGATCGAGTTCGCGCGCGAGCCTTCCTCCCTTTATCTCCGAGAGATGTTTGCGTACCGAGTTGATCTCGTCTATCGACGCGCCGCTTTCGAGAAGAAGCCGGTTCGTCCTCCTCAGGTCTTTAAGCTGTATCCCGTCAGCGGGTGCGGTCATGAGGGAGCTACCCCCTCCGGTGACCACGAAGACAACGAGGTCGTCGGCGGCGGCTTCTCTTGCCGTCTCAACGACCTTTGTCGCTCCCTCGACGCTCGTCTCGTCGGGGACGGGATGTGACCCTTTTACGGTCTCGACGGCCGGGACATCCACAGGTTCGGAGTCGACGACAACCCCTCCGTCTACGCCTCCGAGACGCTCGACTATCTCACGCGCGAGTACGCTCGATCCCTTTCCGCCGCCTACCACGAGAAGCCTCTCGAATCCCGAGACGTCGAGGCTGACACCGTCTTCTCCGACACTCAGACTGTCACCGTCGAACTCCAGATTCGTCTCCACGACCTTCTCGGGGCTTACGGCTTCTATCCCTGCTTTTACGGCTTCGACACAGACTTGTCCTGGGAACCCTGTCTCGTACTCGCGCTCGAACTCCACCATGTTCTCACGGATGCCCCCGACAGAAAAAAGTCGTTCGAGATCCGATCTTAGGTAATGAGGAGACTCGGTATAGCCATAGCCGTCATACTCGCCGTCTTCGTCCTCTCGACGGGAGCCGTCGACGCCGAGACAGCCTACGAGGTGGACGTCGATGGATCGACCGCAGAGGTTACGGCGTCGTTCGACCTCTACTCCGATGACCCCGTAAACTACTGGACGACATCCTTCGGAGTACCCGAGGGATCGCGGATCGTCTCTGTCGAGGACACGCACGGCGATATAACCGACTACAGCCTCGAAGGCTCTACTCTCCGGGTTGAGACTAACAAAGCAGAGCGTAGAACGAAAGAGACCGTCACAGTTGAGTTCACGGTTCCGGATGTCGTCAGAAGCCATTACAACGGTGTCAGAGTCGTGAGTCTGAGTCTCTCGGGATACGAGGATCTCAGAGAAGACGTCCCTGACGAGGTCACGACCGTAGCCGTGAGATCCGACGAGAGGATACTCGCTGAGTCCCACTCGTTCGGCTTCGAGTCGGAAACTGAGCCTAGAAGAGCCGTCTACGAGGGGGAAGGTCCCGTTAACATCTACATGACAGTCGGGGACGGCGGCAAGACCTACGATCACTACCGACTCTTCGGAGACGGAAATCTGACACGTGCCGACGAACTCTACTCCCTAGTGCCCTCTGTCACGGGATTCGAGGCGGAGACCGCGGGAGGTAGACACCCCGTCGTGAGCCTCCCTGACGATGTCTACGACGAGAAGGTCAACAGATGGAGCCAGGGTCAGTACAGAACAGGCGGTCTGATACTTGTACGTGAGTCGGTTCTCAGACAGGGGAAGTCGGGCGCGCCTGTGGTTCTCCACGAGGTGACTCACGCCTACAACGAGGAAGCACTCAGATGGTCACGTCCACGTATTTCGTGGTTCAACGAGGGAACCGCACAGTACGTTGAGTTCGTCGCCACTAATCGTGTCGGAGCGAGACAGCCCGAGATATTCGGCGAGACAGTTAAGTGGGAGGGTGACTGCAAAGGTCGAGACGGAGACGGCAACGCGAGATGTGTCTACAGACTCCCGCCTCGGAAAACGCCCGAAGACCTCTGGGAGTACTACAGATCAGGCTCCGACTTCATGGTCGACTGGTCACCCGATAATCCTCGTAACAGAGCCTTCGGCTACGCTTTCTCCGAACTCGCGGTGAGGAACTACGCCAGACAGAACGGCGAAGACGGTCTGAGGGACGTATACTCGTCACTCCTTGGGGTCGATAGACAGGTGAGTGACAGCCGTGAGTCGAACCAGAAGCTGTTGAGTATAATGGAAACAGATCTTCGTCCCTGCTACTCTGACAGTCGTTCGGAGTTCGGTTCGTGTCTCGACAGTGTAAACGAGATGCAGGCGGATATTAGCAGGCGTGAGTCCGAACCCGACCGAACCGTCAGAATGAGTGAGGGAGGAACCTCGAATATAATAGTCGAGAACACGACAGCTGACTCCGGTACTGACTCCGACTCTAACTCGGAGCCCGAGACGGCTGACACCACCCGAAGCAGTAACAGGACACAGACTCACGAAAACGACGACGCGAGTCAGACTGTGACAGACGAGAGCCGTGACATACGACACCAAAACGACTCCGTCTCGGACTTGAACTCGGACTCGGACTCCGACTCAGGGGCTGCCTCCGGAGTACAGAAAAGCCTCCTCGAACGTCTCGTCGACGGGATTCTCTCACGTCTGTCGAGGCTGTTTGGACAGTAACTCGCGTCCCAGTCTCAGACTACATCGACTGCCCTTTCCTCGAATGTATCGGGGTCTCTAACCGTGACCCTGCCGTCGACGTGTATCTTCTCGTCTATCTCTTTCAGAAGTCTCAGATCCTTCCTCAGACCGTGTCTCACCGACTCTTTTCTCCCCGACTCCCAGTCGAGAGGCAGAGACCTCATGTCGGGACGTTCCTTCCCGAGGCTGTTCTTAGTGACGTTGTTAAACGAGACGCGTTTTCCGTCTCCGAGATGGCGGTTAACTGCGTCGAGTACACCGACGAACTCTATCTTCTCTGTCCCGTCGTAGGCTTTGAGTGCATCGACCACGAAGTCGCTCACACCGACCACCCTCTCTGACTCCTTGAGTATACTGAGAAGGTCGTCGAGGTTCTCCTCCTCGAAGAAGTAGAAGTCGCCGTTTTTCATCACGCCCACACACGCGACACCCAGTCTCTCCGGATCGAGGCTCTCCGACGTATTCGTGTTAGCGGTTCTACGTGTAACGACCGAGACGTAGGCTGTCCCGGTGTATCTCTCCATCTTACTCGAACCCCATCCAGTCTGTCGGGCTCGAACTTAGACCCTTCGCACGTATCTCTTTCCCCTCGTCACCCTGTCTGAGCTCTACCATGCCGTCGAAGAGTGGCTTGAGTGTCGAGTAAGCCTGCTGTTCGTGCATCTCGGGATCTATTATGAAGAGACCCAGCCCCTCGACGCTGTCTACACGTCCCGTGAAGACGTGTAGGAACTTGAAGACAGTCTGGAGGTCGGAGTACATCAGGAGGGTCGAGACCGAGTTGAGGTATATAATGTTTCTCTCTATTCCCTTCTCGTTCCAGAACTCGTCGAGGAACTGAGAGACGTTTATTCCTATTCCCGTGAGGTCGCTCGGAGAGTTCGAGAGATGGACGTTTCGGTGTTCGGACTCCTCACGTCCTCGGTCTTTCGAGACACAGTCGACGACGCCGAACGAGTCAGGGTCGTATCCCGAGACACCGTCGTACCTGCTGACTACCTTGTCGCCCGAGTCCTCCGTAGCGACGTATATGACGCCTTCGTCCTCGCCCACTGCATAAGAGACCACCGACTCCTCGAACTCCTTGATCCCCTCCATGGGAGGAGCCATTACGAGTATATTACTCCCCGGATCTATCTCTCCTACAGCCTGATCGAGCTTATCGACTCCGAGTTTGTACGTCACAGTTTAACTACCTCATCTTTCTCCGTTCGGGTTTCTTCCTTCTGCTGTCTAATGTTTATCTCTGTTATGATCACATAAGTCTTTATCTACGTTACTCGGGATTCAAAACCCTTAATACCGTAACAGACCTCGGTTTGAGTATGGCAGAGACGATAGATGTTCTAGTCGAGGGTGGCGACGCCTCTCCGGGTCCGCCTCTAGGACCAGCTCTCGGACCTACGGGAGTTAACGTACAGGAGGTCGTACAGGCGATAAACGACGAGACCGCCGACTTCGAGGGAACTGAGGTTCCGGTTACGATAACAGTTGAGGACTCCGACTTTGAGATTGAGGTCGGTCTACCGCCTACTGCGGCTATGGTAAAGGACGAGGTCGGCATAGAGACGGGTAGCGGAGAGCCCAACGAGGAGTTCGTAGCTGACATGTCGATCGAACAGGCGGCTAAGGTCGGACGGATGAAGTCGAAGGATCTCCTCTCGTATGACACGAAGAACGCAGCCAAGGAGGTCATAGGCACGTGTGTCTCTCTCGGAATCACCATAGAGGGCGAGGATCCCCGTGTTATGAAGGAGAAGATAGACTCGGGCGAGTACGACGAAGTCTTCGAGGACGACGAGTAGATCCAGACGTTTTGTTTTCCTCTTTCGACTCTCTTTATAAATCTTTCCGCAGGTTAAAGTAGTTAGCCGCCGAAGGTTGAGCCGGAATGAAAGTTATTCCGGACACGAGCGTGATCGTCGACGGGCGAATCACGCAGATGATCGAAGAAGGCGAGTTCGAGGGGAACGAGGTAATAGTCCCTGAGGCCGTCGTAGCAGAACTCGAGTCTCAGGCTAACAAAGGGCGTGAGACCGGACACAGCGGACTGGAGGAGCTCAAGAACCTAAAGGAGCTGAGCCAGGAAGGACGTACAGTGATGAGGTACGAGGGAAGACGTCCCTCGTTCGAGGAGATAAAGCTCGCAAAGGGAGGTGAGATAGACTCACTCATAAGAGATCTCGCAGTCGAACACGGAGCGACCTTCGTGACTTCCGACTACGTTCAGAGCGAAGTAGCGAGGGCAAAA
Source organism: Candidatus Afararchaeum irisae (assembly GCA_034190545.1). Taxonomy (NCBI): domain Archaea; kingdom Methanobacteriati; phylum Methanobacteriota; class Halobacteria; order Halorutilales; family Halorutilaceae; genus Afararchaeum (SeqCode); species Afararchaeum irisae (SeqCode). Next base: position 14,241 of record JAXIOF010000007.1, read on the forward strand.
GGTCTCGACGTCATATACTTAGAGCCCGAACACGAGGAGATAGGTGACTTAGAGATAGAGAAGTACTTCAACGACGAGACGATGTCTATCCATCTCAAGGAGGGAGTGCCTCCTATGGCGAAGAGAGGAACTGTCGGCGAGATGAGGTTCAGAAAGATACGTGATACTCCTCTCTCGCGTTACCAGGTTCGTGAGATGGGTCAGGAGATAATAGAGGCGGCTGAGAGAAGCGACAACGGCTTCACCGAACTCGAACGTGACGGCATGACTATCGTACAGGTACGTGACATGCGTATAGCGATAGCACGTCCGCCGTTCTCCGACGGACACGAGATAACCGCGGTGAGACCCATAGCCGACGTAGATCTCGAGGAGTACCGTCTCAGCGAGGAGCTCAAGGAACGTCTCATAGAGAAACAGAGGGGAATAATGATCGCGGGGTCGCCGGGTGCAGGAAAGACGACCTTCGCGCAGGCTGTCGCCGAGTTCCTGATGGATCACGAGTACTCTGTCAAGACTATGGAAGCCCCGCGTGACCTCCAGGTCAGCGACGAGATCACCCAGTACACCCATCTCGAAGACAGCATGGAGAAGACCGCCGACGCTCTCCTGATGGTACGTCCTGACTACACGATCTACGACGAGGTCAGGAAGAGTAGCGACTTCGAGGTCTTCGCAGACATGCGTCTCGCGGGGGTCGGAATGGTCGGAGTCGTCCACGCGACACGTGCGATAGACTCGGTACAGCGTCTCATAGGACGCGTAGAGCTCGGTATGATACCACAGGTCGTCGATACCATCGTACATATCTCCGATGGAGGCATAGAGAAAGTCTATGAGTTACAGTCGGGCGTCAAGCTCCCCGCTGGCATGACCGAGGAAGACCTCGCACGTCCCGTGATAGAGGTCACCGACTTCGAGACGGGCGACCCCGAGTACGAGATATACACCTACAACAGACAGGTAGTCGTGATGCCCGTCGGCGAGAACGCAGATGCGGAGCCCGAGAAGGGATCGTGGAAGCTCGCCGAGAAGGAGATACAGAGAGAAGTCGGAGAGGTCGCACGAGGATATGTAGACGTTGAGATGAAAAGCGACGAGGAGGCGGTAGTCTACGTCGACGAGGACGACATACCCTTCGTGATAGGAAAGCAGGGTGGGACGATCTCCGAGATAGAGGAGAGTCTCGGAATCGGAATCGACGTCAAGTCACACGACGAGAGACCCGAGTCGGAGACTGCTAAGAAGCCACAGAAGGTAGAGGGCAATGCCGCCGAAGCCGAGATGACTTCGAGACACGTCATACTCAATCTCGAAGGAATGGAGGGCGAGACGGTCGAGGTCTCTGCGGGAGACGAGTACCTCTTCACTGCGACTGTCGGAAGACAGGGCGACATAAAGGTCTCACGCGGAAGCGAGATTGCCGAGAGACTAGAGGACGCAGTCGACAGGGGCGAACGTATAGTCGTCAACCCCGTGTGATCAGAGTTCGCGTTCGACTTCTTTTGCTGTCTCAACGAAGGCACGCACGTTCTCGACAGGTGTGTCTCTGTTGACACCGTGACCCAGGTTGAGTATATGTCCCGTATCTCCAGCCCTCTCGATAACGTCACGCGTCTTCCGTCTCACGAACTCCTCGTCGCCGAAGAGGTAAGATGGGTCGAGGTTGCCCTGTACGGGGGTCTCGCCTAACTCCTCGCGCGCCTCTCCTATGTCTACTGTCCAGTCGAGGCTCACGACGTCCGCGCCGCTCTCCTTCAGTAGGTCGAGACGTCCTGCCGAGTTGCGCACGAAGACGACGGTCGGAACGTCTGCGGCGTCGATCGCCTTTCTCTGGTAGGGTAGCACGAACTCCTCGTAGTCGTCGGGCGACATTATCCCAGCCCACGTGTCGAATACCTGGACTACGTCGGCACCGTTCTCGACCTGGAACTCCAAGTAGTCGGCGACTACCTCGGCGAAGCCATCGAGTAATGTCTTGAGTGCGTCGGGATGGTTAGCGCGGAACTTACGCAGATCCATGAAGCTCTTAGACTTCTCTGACTCGCCGACGACGTATGACGCGAGTGTGAAAGGCGCGCCCGAGAATCCTATTATACTAGTCTCGTCGCCGACGCTCCTGTTGAGACGTCTCAGAAGCTTACCGACGTACTGAATCTCTTCCTCGACGTCTCCTACCTCTCTCTCGGCGTCACCCGGAGACTCCACAGGGTTATCGACGACAGGTCCTACGCCACTCTTTATCTCGTACTCGAAGCCGAGGGGTTCCAAGACGGTCAGAATGTCGGAGAACATCACGAGACCGTCGGGCTCGAAGAGATTCCAGGGAAGGAGCGTAATCCTCTCGGCGACCTCGGGGTCTTTTATAGCCTCCTTGAAGCTGTACTCCTTCCTTATCTCCCTGTACTCGGGTATGTAACGTCCAGCCTGCCGCATCAGCCAGACAGGAGGACGTTCCGTCCTTTCCCCCCTTGCTGCACGCACTAGTAGATCGCTCATCGTTCTGTCTCGGGCTCCGAGTCCCTAAGTCTTTTCCGATGGAGATAGAGATCCAGACTCAGGCTCAGGCTCAGGCTCAGGCTCAGACTCAGACGACACCACGACGCGGTTGTAGTCGTCTTCTTCCTCTTCCTCGGTCTCCACATCCGAGCCGGTAAGCTGTTCACAGACCCAAGCGTTCGTCTGTAGATGCGACGTCTCCTCGGGTGCTGTGTACTTACCTCCGCCGACCGCGATATACGGAATTAGCTGGTCGCCCGAGTAGACGTCGACCGCGGCGTCGGATCTCACCGACCTGAGTAAGTCTTCCGCCGCTTCCTCGCCGACTTCCTCAGCGGGCTTTCCCATCTCTCCGAGTGAGCTTCCCCCCATCACCGTCTCGTCGAACTCAGCCCAGAGACTGATTCCGGTTCCCGTCGAGAACGAGTCGTAGCTACGTCTCTGTATCTGTATGTCCACCTCGTCGTCGATCTCGGAACGGAGTCTCTTCTCCGCCGCAGTCGCCTGCCTCTCGGCTATCCCGTCGTCGAGGTTCGAGACGTGGGAGATCCCTCTGACGCGTCTCAGACCTCCTCTTCTGACTATCTCCACGTCCGTGAGACGCGACGGTCTCACGCTCAGGGTCACCTCGCCGCCCCCTTTCGGGTAGTACCCCCTTCTCCCAAGCTCGACATCGGCGTCGACCCCCGCCTTTCTCAGAAGAGGCAGACTGACGTTTTCGAGGTAGTCGTAGGTCGGACTCCATCTGACGTCAGTGCCTCCCCTTACGCTCAGACGTATCTCGGACTCGGCTCTCACCGCGAGGGGTAGAACCGCCTGTATCACGAGGCTTACGCTCCCTGCAGTCCCGACGTCGACCTCGTACCTCCCTCCCTTGACTCCGTTGGGTTCGAAGACGAGTCTCTCCGACCCCTCGGAGACGCCCTCGACCGACGCGTCGGATATCTCAGCGACTGCCTTGACTGCGGCGATATGCTGTCTGCCGAGACCCGAAGGACTGCGTCCTCTCCGCATATTCCTTAGTTCTATCTCAGTTCGCGTGACTGCGGCGAGAGCCACAGCCGTCCTTATTATCTGCCCGCCTCCCTCTCCGTGGGACGCGTCTATGACCTTTCTCATCAGTTTTACTTACCGCAATCACGGACTTAAATCCGGTAGTCTTTTTAAATGCGGACACAAAGTTGGAATGAGTTCCGATAGGGTAGTGGACTATCCTCCGGGCTTGCGGAGCCCGGGACCGGGGTTCAAATCCCCGTCGGGACGTGTGTTTTCCACTCATTATCTTTGTCCAGAGGGATTTGAACAGGGAAGTCACTGACCGAGTTCAAATCCCCGTCGGGACGTGTGTTTTCCACTCTTTATCACGTCTCAAGCACCTCGACGAGATTGTCCTCGGGATCGCGGACGAAGAGTATACGTGTGCCGCTCTCTGTCGTCTGAGGCTCGCTGAGGGTCTCGACGCCGTCAGGTAATCCCTCGTAGAAGGCGTCGATGTCATCGACTTCGAGCCCGACGTGTTTCGCGCCACGTCTGTTGATACTCTCTGACCCTCTCTCCTCTATCTCTATCTCTATCTCTATCGGGTCGTACTCGACGAGTTCGATCCGTGCGTTCCCTGCGTCGAGATGGGCGAACCTCCCCGTCGCATCTTCGACGTCGACGCCCTCGGAGAACTCCTCTCCCGAGACGGTGAACCGCGCGACGGTATCGAGACCCAGTACGTCTTCGTAGAACTCGACCGCGCGTTCGAGGTTCTCGACAGTCACGCCAAAGTGGTGGGCTGTCAGATCGGGCTTCGACTCGGATTCGGTCATGTCTACGGGTTCGGCACGAACCCGCTTCGTTCTTGCGGATCAGAAGGCAAGAGATAAAAGACACAACTCCGAATTTGAGACCGCAAGAGCGTGGGTAGCCAAGCTAGGCCAACGGCGCAGCGCTTAGGACGCTGTCCCGTAGGGGTCCGCCGGTTCGAATCCGGTCCCACGCAGTGAGTGAGTTTTTGCGAACGAACGAGTAGGGGCGGTATTCGAACCAAGGAACAAGCGACAGCGAAGTGACTGAGGTTCGAATCCGGTCCCACGCATACGAACGAAGTGAGGATCGTGGGACAGGGAACATAACTGACCGTGTCCCACGCATCGACTGTGTCACTCCCTCTATGTCCTCGAAAACTCCGTTTTCGGGATACCGCAGAGCTTTGCTCTGCGTGGACGCGGGAACAATCCAAACCATCCCATTGAACTATATTCCACCAAGATAAGTGGCTATTGCTACTACTTCTATTGATATCATCAATCCAAACCGCATATTTGTTTATCGGTGAGTATGACATAGAGATATGTCTGAGATACAAATTACATCACTCATTTCTGCTGTTCTCACAGGATTTATCGGACTATTAGGGACTGTCGTAGGCGTGTACTACCAAAGAAAGTCTGAGACTTACCGTCAACTTCGGTACTTCCCAACTGAGTTAGCTCAGGGTCTTTGTTGAAGCCGGCTTGGATA
>JAXIOF010000008.1 GCA_034190545.1 Candidatus Afararchaeum irisae
AAGAAGAAACAGCACAGAATATCACAACACTCAGAACTGCTAGGCAGGGATTGAAACTGTCCCCTCGTGGGCGAGCATAGTAGGAAAAAAGAGTATCACAACACTCAGAACTGCTAGGCAGGGATTGAAACCAATTCATTCTAACTGGAATGCCCAGTACAGATCATTCTTCGATGGTAAGAGGTATATTCCATACGATAGACCGAGATATATTGTCACTGCCGGGCTAACGATCATTTCGACATCCGCCTGTATTATCAAAACTAATCCGACAAGACCAACGAGAGTCGGTGCGAGAGCCATTACGCGCCCTCTCAGACAGATACCTCCCTCTCCCAAGTCGAGCGACCACTTCGGTCGAGGATAAAGCGAAATAGACACATCGAGACCGAGAGCACGCCCTACGAGGTAGTGTGTGACTTCATGTCCTAAGGCTGAGGGAAGGAAGACCGACAATGCAAGGAGACGGTTTATCCTATCCATTTATACCGACCTCATCCTCATCCAGAGCCGGAAACCTGTCAAAGCGATACCTAGGAGCATCATAACTCCCGTGATAGAATACGCCTGTGCCGGGAGAAGAACCGTCCCGATCACTCCCGAGAACAACGTCCCAAGAGTCAGACCCGTGACGGGAGATCGGGAGAACACCGTCAGTCCTCCCGAGACGACGAGGAACAGCACCGCCGACGTCGTCCGATACCCTGCCGTACTCCGATACGGACACGTAGTAGCCTCGAAGAACGAGCCGTTCGTCCAAGTTTCGGTAGAGCACTCCGACGAGTTGATAGTCGAGACTGTCTCCCTCTCGGTCGTATCCTCGCCGTCATTACCGCCGCCTCCGTCACCGGGAAGAGGAGAGTCGTCATCGTTTACCTGGTACTCGAAGTTGAACATCTCCGACGTCGCCGAAGCTCCCGCCGAGTCCTCGACCTCGGCGTGCCAGCTATGAGTGCCCTCGAACGGAGACGACCACGATCCCGTCACGGTACCCGCCGACGAAGTCGAGACCGAGTCGACTTGAGACCCGTCGACGTAGAAACGAACCGTCGCCGAGTCCCCGCTCGAAAAGTCCGAGTCGGAGACGTCGACAGAGAGATCTACGGACAGACTATCCTCGACGGTCGAGCCTCCCGCCGGGGACGCACTCCCGTTGTCTACCTCGGGGGCATGATTAACGATGTCGACGGAGAAGGACTCCGACGTCGCCGTCTCTCCGAAACTGTCCTCAGCCTCAACGTGCCACGAGTGGTTACCCGTCGACGCGTCGAGCCAAGTTCCCGAGACTGTCCCATTCGACGAGACTGTCTTAGACCCGATCTGACTCCCGTCGACGTAGAACGTCACAGTAACCTCGTCCCCCGTCGAGAACTCGGGATCGGAGACGTCGACGGAGAGGTCGAGGCTCGATCCGTACCCGACCGTGCCCGTCGGAGACGCCGAAGCATTGTCTATCTGCGGCGGGTCGGCACCGTCTCCGCCCCCAGACTGCGTACTGTCCCAAGCAAACGAGAAGGTCTCCGACGTCGTCGACGCTCCTGCTGAATCCGTAGCCTCGACGTGCCATGAATGACTGCCGTCCGTCGGGGACGACCACGACGCCGAGACCGTGCCGTTCGACGAAACCGTCTTCGTCTCGACCTCGGCTCCGTTCACGAAGAAAGAGACGTTAACAGACTGATTAGCCATGTTCGGATCGGAGACGTCGACGGACAGACTCACGGGATCGGACGCGACGGTCGAGCCTCCAGAGGGAGACGCCGAAGCATTATCGATCTGGGGAGGCTCGTTATCCGCCGACGCTACGGCTGTGTGCTCCGAGTTGTCTAACTCGTCGAAGACTACGACGCCGTCGGAGTCGGACGTCGCCTCGTCGAGCACGTTCCCCGTCGACGCGTCCCGTACAGTATACTCCGTGTTCGGAGCGACGTCATAGAAGACGACCTTACTCTTGTATCCCGTAGTTCCGCCGTACGAGAACCGGATCGATCCGTCGCCGTCGAGGAGCGTCTCGTCGTCGAAGGTTAGAGAGTTGATACGACGTCCGACCGTGACCTTTCCCTCGGTACTGTGATTTATCGTTATGTCGGTCTGATTAGCGTCTATATCGGAGAGTTGAATCTGCCCCGTGAGATCGGCGAGAGTGACGTGTCCCTCGGCTGTGCCCGAGATATTAGCAAAGTTCCCGAGGGAGAGCGTGTCCTCCGATACCGACACCGACTCGGACAGACCGAGACTCTCTCCGACCTCGACCGTGAGTCCCGACGGAGTCGCGTACGTCGTTCCCGCCGAGACCTGCGTCGTCGGGTCGACTGTCTTGTTTATCCGGGTTATGTTCTGGTTGACTACCGTCCGGTTCGTCCTGTTGACGAGGGTTTGGTTTAGAAACGTCCTGTTAGTTCTGTTAACGAGGGTTTGGTTCACGAATGTGTTGTTCGTCCTGTTGACGAGGGTCTGATTAGTGCGGTTTACGAAGCGATTGAACACGTCCCTGTCCGTCCTATTGACGAACCTGTTTACCGTCCTATCTGTCCGG
>JAXIOF010000009.1 GCA_034190545.1 Candidatus Afararchaeum irisae
GCGATCATTCCCATCAGGCTCGCGCTTCCGAGTAGACCCTCGAATATATCCGTGAGACCCCACGCGTTACTCAGGACAGGGAGCGTGAAACTGATTAGTATGACCTCCATTCCGTCGAACGCCCACGCGCTCCCACAGATCCCCAGAAGACGTCTGTGGAACCTCCCCACGGGAATCCTGTCGAGAACCTCGGAGACGGTAACTTCTCGGCTCATTCGTCTCTTGGATTAACGCCGGTTCCGTATAAGTCATCCGGCGTCCGGAACCAAACGAGAAAGCTGGATCAGTCGTCGGCGGGAGCCGGATCGACCGACATATCCACAGACGGCGCGTCGACTCCTAGCTCGTCGAGTGCGACCTGTGCCGCCTTCTTCCCCGAGAGGAGCATAGCGCCGAATGTCGGACCCATCCTCGGGAGACCGTGTGCTGTCGCGGTCGCCATTCCCGTGGCTATGAGACCGGGATGGACGAGACCCGTCTTCTCTACGACTGCGTCCTCCGACTCTCCGACCCACATCGAGCCATGACCCGGCGAGTCGTGTCCAGGAGCGCCGTACTCCTCGTCCTCGGTAGCGTCCATGTCTGAGTCTCCAGCACCCGGTATTTCGAGAGCACCTCTCTCCTCTAACTTCTTGACCGCCATCGCCTCGTGACCCGTCGCGTCTATCACGAGCTTAGACTCGACTGCGACGGGGTCGACACACGTTATCTCTCTCGGGAGTGCGTGGACGGGGGTCCAGTTCATGACTATCCCCGAGACTCGGTGTCCGTCTCTCACGACTACGTCAGTGAACTCGGTCATGTTCTGTATCTTCGCCCCCGCGTCACACGTCGACTTTATGAGAGCCGAACACGCGTGGGGTCCGTTTGCGACGTAGAGACCGTCCGCCTCGTCCGACTCGTCGTAGTCGACGTCTATCTCGTCGAGTATCTCCTCGGCGGGACTCCTCACGGTGACCTTGTTCATGAGGAAGCCGCCGAGCCAGAAGCCTCCTCCGAGGTAGTTGTTCTTCTCGACAACCATCGTCTTGACACCCCTCTCCGAGAGCTCCTTCGCTGCCGTGAGACCCGAGGGTCCACCCCCGAGTACTATGACGTCGCTCTCGGTGAAGTCGAGGAACTCATCTGACCATTCCTTTCCTATCGCTCTCGTGACCTCTGCCTCTGTGGCGTCGGCGAAGCCGTTAAACTCAGTCATACAACTGGGTAATATAACTACGACTGTAAATAACTTTCCGTGAAACCAACGGTCGTCTCAGTTAATGGCGGAGTCATAGACGTCCTCGGTGAGCCGGGCTATACGTTCCCATCTGAACTTCTCCTCTGCCCTCTCCCTCGCTCTCTGACCCAGCCACTCGGACCAGTTAGGGTCGTTGAGAACGCGTTCGACCTGATACGCTATAGAGCCCGGGTTCTCGGGGTACGAGTGTAGTCCCGTGTACTCGTGGACGACAGTCTCCTTTATGCCTCCGACGTAGCTTCCGACAGTCGGGGTGTAAGACGCCGCGGATTCGAGAGGAACTATCCCGAAGGGCTCGTACACCGAAGGCATCACTGTGACCCTCGCAGCCTTCATGAGGGACACGAGTTCGTCGTCGGAGACATACCCCGGGAAGTAGACCTTCTCCCCCACGAGGTCTCTAGCCATCCCCCTGTAGTACTCCGTGGCTCCGCTTCCCACCATCACGAACTTGGCGTCCTCGAAGCCTCTGAGAATCCGCGGCATAGCCTCTATGAGGTAACGTACGCCTTTCTGTGGGTACATCCTTCCGACGAAGAGGACTATCTCCTCCCAGTCGAGGGCATAACTCCGTCTGTTGAGACTGTACCTGTGGGAGTCGAACTTCTCTGTGTCAACGCCGTTGGGTATGTAGCTCAGCTTCTCTTCCGGAACGTCGTATGTGTGTCTAACCTCCTCCGAGAACTCCTTGCCGACGGCTATGACCTCCGAAGTCTCGTATGTCCCGAGCCATTCGAGGTCACGTATCGCCCTCTGGTAGTCCGACTCGACACCGTCTCTTCCCCTCTGTGTCGAGTGGATAGTAAACACCATCGGAACGTCGAGTGACTTCTTTATGCCCGTCGCGCCGGGGATCGCCATCCAGTCGTGTGCGTGTACGAGGTCGAAGCCGTCTTCGTCGTAGATCTCGATGGCTTTCTTCTCCATCTCGTGACCCAGACGCATCGACCACTCGAGTGTCGCCGAGTCGGAGGGGGGAAACGCGGTGTATCTCGACGCCGTCTCTCGTCTCTCTCCCTCCGTCTCCATAGCTGACTACGACGGGGTCGTGACCGCGCGAGCTCAGGGCGGTCGCGAGACCCTCACAGTGTTCCGCGATTCCGCCTACCTTCCGTGGCGGATACTCCCAGGTCACGAAGAGTGGTCTCATCCAACTCCCATAACCGCCGGTCTGTTATATACTTAACGCTGAAACAAGTAGTTAATCAGCAGTTATATAGAAAGTAGACTCTCGTAAAGAGCGATTACCTCGTCTGTCCAGCAGTCTCTCGACGTGTCTATGTCTCTTATCTTCTCCCTCGGAACCCCGAGGTCGTGGACGAGCGAGTCACGTGTGTTTTCTCCGAGAGCGAGTATGTGAGACGACTCGAAGCCACCCTCCCATTCGAGGTGTGAGATCATCGAGGAGTTGGAGTCCCCGAAGCCTCTCTCGTTCTCTGTCGACTCGTAGCTCACCACGAGAGGTACGTCGAACCTCTTAGAGACGACGACTCCTGCGGCGACAGTCGTCCAGTCGTGTGCATGTACGAGGTCGAAGCCGTGTCTTTCGCCCATCTCACGTGCGGCTCTCTTGAACTCGTTGTTGAGTATCACGGTGTCGTCGTAGACCGTGTTTCCCTCGAAGTAGGTCGTCACAGTCCGTTGGTCTATACCCCTCAGACCGGGATCCTCCCCTGATCCCGACGAGATAAGACTCACCTCTCCGCCTCTGTCTAAGACCCTCTCCACCATCTGTCTGAGATGACGTGTCACCCCGTCGCCGTCTCCCACTCTACGCACGAGATAGAGAAGTCTCATTCCTCCCCCAGAGCCATCCCGTGTGCCTGTCTGTAGTACTGACCGAGTTCGTCCCACGAAGTCAGCTGAGCTATCTTTCTGGAGTTGTGTTTCCTCTCGGCTATCTCGCTCTCGGAGTAGCCCACGAACTCCTCGATTATGTCGGCGAGGACTAAGACGACCTCTTCGTCCGACTTGTCCCTCCGTCTTATGATCCTTATCCCCTCTCTCTCCTCCGCGTCGGTGTTCTCAAGTATGAACTGTCCGAATCCCGACATGTCCGTCGTCACAGACAGAGAGCCGTTTGCCGCGGTCTCGACTGGGGTATACCCCCACGGCTCGTAGTAGCTCGGGAAGATACCCGCGCTCGAGGCTATCACGAAGTCGTCGTACTCCATCGAGAGGAGACGGTCGCCGACCGAGAGATAGGTCGGATAGAAGACGACCTTTACCCTGTCTGTCTCCCTGTTTCTCAGACCGTTCTCCCTCAGAGCACTCAGAACCTCGTCGTTCTCCTCGGGGTACCTGAGGTCGAATGCACACAGAGGCGGGTTTTCGTTCTCCTTCGCCCTGAAGTTGCGTTTGAGCGAGAGAAGAGCCGATGAGTCCTCGTAGAGAGCCTCGTCGAGTCTCTCCAAGACGTCGTAGCCCGACGTCAACGAGTTTATAATCGTCGTCTGTATCTTCGGCATCACCTCGTCGACGTAGTCCTCTAACTCCCTGTAGAGCGAGAAGTTCTCCAGAACCTCCATCTTCTGCTGTTCGACGTCGCCCGGGACGAGTATGAAGACGAAGACCTCGTCACCTTCCTCCCGGTTTACCTCACCCAGGGCACGTATAAGTACGTCGAGACCCTTGTTCCGGAACTCGTAACGACCCGACGTGAACAGAATCTTCGGGTTCTCCTCTACGTCTATGTTGTAGTAGGGCTCGAAGTAGGCGCGCAGGAAGTTCTCGACCTGTTTCTTCTCTGTCTGGTGACGGTAGGACAGGTCACCTAGATGTGGGTAGTCACGCATGTCGAGCCCGTTGGGGAGTATCATGTCGGGTTCGACCCCCAGTACCGCCTGTGTCTCCCTTCCCGTGTTCTCGCTGACGGTCGTGAAGACGTCTGCCTCACGTGCTGTGACCTTCTCCATCTCGTGTTTCGGCTTTACTCCGTACTCCGACGCGAGCGACTCGTCCACGTTCCCCTCCTCTACCGCTTCGACCAGGCTGTAGTCGGAGTTCGAGAGAGCCCTGCCGAGAACTGTGGCGTGTGTGGTGAATACCGTGGGCATCGAACTCTTTAGAACAGCAGGTCCCGACATCCACTCGTGACCGTGTACTACAGTGGTTCCCGAGAGAGCGTCCTGTAGCTCCTCGAGAAGACGTCCGACCGCATAACCCCATCTCAGGGGCTCGTCGTAGTCGCCTCCCGTGCCGAGGGAGTCTATGCCGTGTCTCTCCCACATCTCCTTCTTTATCTCGTCGGTCTGTATCTCGGCTTCCGACGCGTCGACGAGTATACATCTCGGAGAACCTGGGACGTTCCAGACCCCGGTGTAGCAGTCTATCCCCTCGGCGTCGAGCCTACGGATGACCTCGGCGTGGTCGTGTTCCGCCTCGTGTCTCGTCGCAAACTCGTTACGGAAGCTCTCCTCGTTGTAGAAACCCACCGTAACGTAGCTACTCCCGTAGTACTCCCTCATCTTCCGAGCCTTCGACTTCAGAACCTGATGTATACCTCCTACCTTGTTGGCTATCTCGAAGGATACCTCGATGAGGTTGTCTGGATGCACCGTATTACTCAGATATACCGTAGATGTGAACTACCCCGCCCTACTCGCTTGCCCTGGTGGGCTCGCTCGTTGAGGGCGGGGCTTCCAGCGAAGTTTCCTTCAGAGTCTGACCAGATTCAAGGTCAGAGAGGCTTATTCGCTGTGGGGCGTCCACAGCCCGCTCTAGACTCTCTTTCCCAAACGGCTTGTTCGGGAGGTTGAGCTTACCTGTCAAACATGGCAAAACGACAAGAACCGGATGGTTGTTGCCGTCTGCTTTAGAGGTTGAAGGTATTTCCACGTCTGACATGAAAATATATGTTAGAATAGTATTTATATCTTGTGGGCTTTGGGTTTGTCGGGCGTATCCCCTCCCTACTCATCCGCTTCGCGGATTCCTTGAGGAAGGGGTCTTGCCCTCGAATTTAGATAAATGTCTAATGGGGGTATGGATTTATAAACCTGAAACCGTAGTATCTTCTTAGTTAATAATGGAGACCTTCCTCGGACGTGACGACGGTCTGTCCGACCACGTCGGGAACGCCTCGAACCACCACGGCTTTCTGAGACGGTTCCTCGACACCGGCTTCAGGACGAAATGGTGCGGCTACTGGGTTCCTCCGTACAAGATACTCGATTACTTCGGTCTGAGTCTAAACGGAGTCTGGCTCGACTCGGAGACTGTCGATGAGGTCGGCTACTCCAACACACGGTATGTCTTCAGACACACTACTGACTCCTTCGAGGTCGACGAGAAGATAAGTCTGGAGTACGGAACCAACGGCTTCGACCTCAGGCTCGGCGTCGAGAATACCACTCGGGGTACGAAGTCGGTAACTGTAGGTCTGGAGACAGGCGTCGACATACGGAGTAAGGGCGACGACCTAAGCCAGCTCGAGAACTACTCCGTCAGTACCGACGGCTCCGGCGGATTTACTGTCTCGGCGGGAGAAGACAGAGACGGAGACGGAGGCGGAGACGGCTTACCGAGCCTCAGAGTCGAAGCCAACTCCGGCGTCGAGTTCGACGTAGAGGACAGGGGATCGAAGACACATCACCCCGGCGACCAACAGAGATGCCGTGTAACCCATCTCGCCGTCCACGACGAACTCGAACCACATACGAACACATCCTTCGGGTTCTCGTTCCGTGTACCCGAGACGTCGTCATGGGCACACGACGCCATAGACCACGGTGTCGACGGCGATGGCGAACTCGGCAGCCCCTTCGTGTCGTGTGTCGAGAGTCTCAAGAACCTCGTCTATTACAGGGACGGATACGGTATGGTAGCCGGACATCCCTGGTTCCAGAGCTTCTGGGGACGTGATACATTCTGGAGCCTCCTGGGTCTCATAGAGACTGGCTACTTCGACCTCAGCCGCGAGATACTCGACCGGTTCGCTCGTAGCCGTGACGAGACCATGACGACGGGCACGGTTATACCCTCTAAGATCACGATGGAGGGGAGTCCTGAGACCACCGAGAGAGCCGACACCGATCCCCTGTTTGTGATCGCCGCCGACAAGCTCAGACGACACTCGGGACGTCTGACCCCCGAAATAAACGAGGCGTCCGACGCCGTCTTCGGAGCTCTCGACCGACGTCTCACCGACGGAGTAGTCGAACACTCATCCTCGGCGACGTGGATGGACACGGTCGGAAGAGAGACCGCTGTCGAGGTACAGTCTCTCTGGCTCCGTGCAGCCGAGTCAGCCGACGACCCGAGGCGAGACCAACTCAGACGTGGTCTCGAAGACCTACTCGACCGAGACACGACTGTAAACGTCTCTGTGCCTCTCTTCTTCGGACAGGTCGACGAGACGAGGGCGGACGACCTACTCGACCGGCTCCAAGACGTCTTCGTCTCCGACTTCGGCGCGACGACGTCTCCGTCGGACGACCCCGACTACGACCCGAGAGGATACCACACGGGAAGCACATGGGGTCTGACTTCGTGCTGGGTAGCGGGTGCTAACCTGCGTTACGGCAGGTACGAGGAGGGGGTAAGTCTACTCAGGAAGACCGCAAGCCTCCTACCCAGAGACCAGCCCGGTGCTCTCCCCGAGACGGTCGACTCCGAGACGGGAGAGATGATAGGCTGTTCCGAACAGGCGTGGAGTGCGGGTCTCTTCGTACACGTGATCGACAGACATCTCCTCGGTATAGAGGTCGACGCAGACTCCGAGAAGCCGACAGTCAGAGTCGATCCCGTTACCGAGCGAGACTGGGTCAGAAGACGAAAACGCGTCGGGGACGACACCTTCGACCTCAGACTCGAAGACGGCGAAGCTGAGATTCTCGAGTCGAGCCGTGAGACAGACCTAAGAACACAGTGATAGGATGAACTCAGACTCACTCGAAGACGGATGGAAGACTAAGTACAGAAAGAGCACCCGTCTCGTAGACGAGAAGACTGACGCAGTAGTCGGCTTCAACGTCAACATAGACGTCATACATTACATAGAGGAGACCGACCTCGACGTCTCCGACGCCGATCCCAGGCTCGTTTCGAGAGTCGAGGACTACGAGGATCTCAGGTCGTCGGTTCGGTACTGCGTCGACGAGGGTGAGAACCACGAGGTCAGTCTCGGATTCGAACTCGACATCGAGGGTGACGAACACATAGGAGGACAGGGAGGTATAATGTCGAAGTACCTCTCACAGACACGGAACGGTGTAGTCTTCTACAGCCCCGTCCTGTCACCCGAGATAGCGAGTATACTCGACGACGGCATCGTATTTCCCGTCGAAGAAGACGGTGAACTCCGTCTCAGACCAGTCGGAGACTGTTCGAACACTCAGACTACGAAGAGGAACCACATATTCGAGTTCAAGACCGACAGGTCAGGCAGACTCATACTCTCGGGATACGCCGAGGGCTTCGACCCCTACTTCCCCGAGCCAGTCGAGGGACACATAGACGAACTCGGTGACTGTGCTCTTCTTTCGGCTTTCCACGACGTCTCCGAGAGGCCTAAGCAGAAGATAGAGAAAGCCGCGTCACAGCTCAGGCAGATCGAGATTCCGGTTCACACCGAGTACGTCCACAAGGACGACGAGACCGCGAGCCTCGTCATAGAGAAGATACTCCCCGAGGTCGACAGCCTCGGAGTAGACACGACCGAGATGAGGGAGATACTCATGTCACACGGCATAGAGGTATACGGCGATATGAGCCTCGAAGACAGCGTCGAGTACGCACGTGAGGTATCCGACTCACTCGGGATAGAGAGGCTCCATCTCCATACCTACCAACACCAGGTGATCGTCGCAGACGAGGAGTATCCGGTGCCACTCGAACGTATAAGGGACTCGGCTCTCTACGGCTGTGTCTCGTCACTCGGTGTCGCCGAAGAAGGACGTATACCCGACTCGGAGTACATAGACGGCTTCAGCCCCGACGCCGCCGACGACAGCGACAACGAGAATGACAAGGAGATACTCTCGGACAGTCTCGACGAGATGAGACGTCTCGGCGAGAGCATGCATGTCGAAGGCTTCGAGGAAGACGGCACTGCGAGGGTCGGGGATAAGAAGGTAGCCGTGGTTCCGACTCTGATACACCCGAACCCGGTCAGAACCGTGGGTATGGGAGACATCACCTCAGCAGGGGCATTCACGTCTGAGATCGAGTATCAGCTGTCTTCGTCTCCCCAGTAGTCCTCAAGTATCTCCCTTCTCTCGACGTACCTCTGACGTGTCTCCTCGAGTGACTCAGTCATGACCTTACTGTCGAGTGCTGTCTCCATGAACCCCCTGTCTTTCTCGTATATAGGCACAGCCTGGACGTGTAGATGGGGAACCGACTCCCCCGCTGCCTCTCCTATGTTTATACCTATGTCTATCCCCGCGGGCTCCATCACCTCGTTCTGGAGCGTCTCGACACTCTGAACCATCGAGAAGAGCCTGTTCCTCTCCTCGTCTTCGAGCTCGGCTAAGGAGTTGAGATGTCTCCGGGGGACGACCATGAGATGACCCGTGTTGTACGGGAATATGTTTAGAACTACCATCAGAAAGTCGTCCTCGAAGACTGCTATCTTAGTCACACGGCTGTCGTCCTCCGACTGGGCACAGAAGAGACAGTCTATGTCATCCGGAACCTCGGCGTCGGCGTACTCCTTTCTCTCGGGACTCCAGAGGTACATATCGTAGGGCTTGAGATCCGTCATCATATCTCCTCTCGCGTTCTCACGTGTCAGGTCTCCACGCGTGACTCGCCACAGTCGACACAGACGTAGCTCCCCTCTACTGTCTGTGTCACCGGAGCGTTACAGCTTATACATTTGATACGCGCAGTCCTGGCTTTTCGGGGATATCTACCAGTACCCATGACCCCAGATACGGTTCGAGACACCTATATCTGTCGCCGGTTCGGTTCATCTCAGCCGAAGAGCACATCCCCGAGTTCATCGAGGAACTCCTCGGGGTTCTCGCGCTGGAATACGTTGCGTCCCACAGCGACTCCGTCGCCACCCGCTTCGACCACGTTCTCGACGTCTTCGAGGAAGCTCCCCCTCTTCGAGCCTCCGCTCATCACCACCTTCGTCTCACCCGACACCGAGACGACCCTCTCCATCCCCTCTCTCGACCCCGGGTATTTGACCTTGACGGCGTCGGCTCCGAGTTCGAGACCCACGCGCGCTGCGTACGAGACTATCTCAGTAGAACTGTCGTCTTTCACGGGCTGACCCCGAGGATACGACCAGACTACGACAGGAACCCCGTGTTCGCGCGCCGATTCCTGAACCTCCCTGAACTCCTCGAACATCTCCGACTCGTGGTTCGAGCCCGGGTAGAGGGTGTAGCCAACCGCGTCAGCATCCAGCGAACCGACTGCGTACTCGACGGTACAGTTCTTCGGCGAGTAAGGCTCCGTCTGTGTGAGACCCGTCTTTCCGTTCAGCTTCACGAGGAGGCTGACGTCGTACTCGTCTCCGTAGGTCTCAGCGAGACCCTTCTGAACCGCGAGCGAAGTTACGTTCTCGTGTTCGGCTATCTCGAAGACGTATCTCGGGTTCGCGCTCTCGGGAACCTGACTGAAGTCGGTCGGGCCGTGTTCGAGTCCGTGGTCGTAGGCGAGGACGAGACCCCTTCCGCCTCCGAAGACAGTCGGCTTTCTCGACACCATACGTAGACTACGGCGAATCTCACTTAAAGATTCGTCCTAGACCACGGATTTTTTGGCATGTTAAACCCATCCGGGGTTAAGCTTATACATCACCGTCTGGTTATACGCCTATACTTATGGTCGAGGTCGCAGTCAACGGGATGGGAACTAT
>JAXIOF010000010.1 GCA_034190545.1 Candidatus Afararchaeum irisae
GTCGGAGCCCTTGAGACCCTTTATGGGATCACCTGTCTTGTCTATCCTGACACTCCCACTGTCGGAGTCGACTGTGAGAGAGACCTCGGCGGATTCCTCTATCTCTCTCTTGGTCTCACCTCCCTCTCCTATTATAACACCTATCCTGTCCTGTGGTATCTTTATGTGCTGTGACATAATATCGTAGAACTGAGTTATCTCGGAGTAGGTGTCCTACCGACTTAACCCTTTTGAGGCTCAAGCCTCGGTTACGTCTTCGAGTATCGCGTCGGCGTCGACGTTGAGCCCTCTCGACGAGAAGAACCGCGCGACGTTCCGGCAGTCACGTTCGAGGAAGTCGCGCGAGTTGGGATGGTGGACTGTGACCGCCTGTCCGACGTCTATAACCACTATGTCGCCCTCGTGTACGAGTATATTGTACTCGCTCAGGTCGCCGTGTACGAGACCCGCAGAGTAGAGACGTCTCATGTACTCGACTACGACCTCGTAAGCCGTCTCGGGGTTCTCGAAACTCACCTCTCTGAGAGTCGGAGCCCTTTCTTCGTTCCTGCCTATGAACTCCATCACGAGGACGTTTCTCTGTACAGCGATGGGGCTCGGGACTCTGACACCCGCCTTCTCGGCTCTCTTGAGGTTCGAGAACTCCTTCTTCGTCCACGCTATCACGGTGTCTTTCTTGTCGTTCTTGACGCCGTCGAACCGCGGGTCGCCCTCGAAGTAGTCCCTCATGTCGCGGAAGTTCGAGGTCGCGACCCTGTATATCTTGAGTGCGACGCTCCCCTCTTCACCGTCTGCCTCGAAGACGTTAGCCTCCTTCCCCGTTGAGACCGGTGCTCCGACTGCCTCGACGTAGCCGTCCTCGACTAGCTTGTAGACCGCCTTGAGCGTCGGTACGTCGAAGACCTCCGCCTCAGTGTCGTAGTCCTCCGAGTCCTCTATCCTCTCCCTGAATCTGTCTATCTCGTCTGCCCACTCGCGCTCCCTCTCGGCTGTGACCTCGTCGTGTACTGTGATCTTCTCCCAGCCGAACTCCGAGTCCGAACCCGAAACCGAAACCGTTTCGTCTTCCATTCGCTGTAGATACGTGAGTAAGAGACAAAGGCGTACCGGTGCCGGTATTCGATCTCTGTAGTACTATCGAGGTAGTATTCATCCATATATACCTTGAGTCTATATTACGGATGTATGATCCCTCAGTGGGGTGGGGGATCAAGAAAGAAACGATTAAGATCTGTCCTGATGCGTTGCAGCCGCATCTCTTTCTCTTAAATTAGAATACGAACGTCCTCAGACCGTATCTCTCGGCTGTCTCGGGTGAGATGGAGTCGCCCGTGTAGTCGACGACACCGTCCTCCAGAACTGCGATACTGTCTCCGACTTCGAGACCGAATCCGGTGTCGTGTGTCGATATCACGAGGGTTATTCCCTTCTTCGAGAGCTTCTCGACTATCTCGACTATGGCGTCACAGCCCTCGCCGTCGAGACCCGCTGTGGGCTCGTCGAGGAGAACGTAGTCGGGCTCCATGACTAAGACGCCCGCGAGAGCGACGCGTTTCTTCTCACCTCCGCTGAGTGTATTACAGAGACGGTCGCCGTATCCCGAAATTCCCATAGTTTCGAGAGCTTCCTCTACGCGTCCGTCGTCCTCGATACCGGCGTTCTTCAAGCCGAACCTCACGTCCTGGGAGACTGTCGGAGCAATTATCTGGTCGTTGGGGTCTTGGAAGACATAGCCGACCCTCTGACGCAGGTCTTCGAGGCTGTCGTCGTCGTATCTGACTTTTTCGCCCCCGATATAGACCTCTCCCGAGTCGGGCTCTAATAGTCCGTTGAACTGGCGGAGGAGTGTCGACTTCCCGGCTCCGTTTTTCCCCATGAGTACGGTTACTTCTCCCGACTCGGCTCTGAAGTCGGTGCCGTCGAGTACCGTGTCGTCGCCGTATCTGAAGACTAGGTCGTGTGTCTCTATCATCAGACCACCAGTGTCGAGGAAAGGAGTAGAAGGATTAAAGTCGCGTAGACGTGTCCCGAGCTCTGTCTGCGTGGACTCGGCATCTCGCCCGAGTACGATCTCGACCTCATCGACTCTTCCATCCTCTCTGCCCTCGTTAGTGACTTGAGAAAGAGGGAGAAGCCGATTAGCTTTGTCGATCTGAAGAGAGAACGTCTGTCGGAGTAACCGAGACGTGCCCTCGCGGCGGTCTGGAGCCTCTCGGACTCGTCGGTGAGTATCTGTATTCCTCGGTAGGTCAGAAGACAGAACTCAACGAAGAAATCGGGAAGACGTAGTCTCTTGAGTGCCGAGAAGGTCACGGGAACTGTCGTCGTGAGTATGAAGTAGACGAGAACCGAGAGAGACGCTCCCGATCTGAGAGCCGTCGTGACCGCTCTTTCGACTCCTCTGTCCGAGAAACGTAAGACGAAGTCGAAGATGAGAGGAACCGAGAAAGCCGTCTCTCCAGACGTGAAGACGAGTATCACGCCTATACTCGGCACTGCGAAGTAGACGGGAAGACGTGCGAAGCCGAGGTAGTCACGTCCAGCGGCGTGAAGACCCAGTGTGACGAAGACCACAGCCGTGGCTAACTGTGTCAGACGGCTCGGGGCGGCGACTCCTAAGAGAAGACCCACGAACGAGAAGTAGACGTTTAGCTCTCCGTCTACAAGAGGGGTAGAGGACGACTGTATCTTCTCCAGGCTCGCGTGGTGCATCTCAGTCTAAGTCTCGTCTTCTCCTTGTCTTCTGTGTCTATCCTACGTCTGAGACGCGTCAGTGTCAGCCGAGCTGGGATCAGTCTCGGTCTCCGATGATCTGAACCTGCCGAGGTAGTAGCCTATCGCAAGACCTCCTACCGCAGCCTGTAACGAGAAGAGGAGGCTCTCAATCTCGCCGCTCGGCGGTGTCCAGACGGGGTTGAACCACGGCTCATAGCCCGGACTGATCTGGTTTATGCCCTCCTCCGCCTGACCGTCGGCTCCTCCCCAAGCCGCGGGCATCACGAAGCTTCCGACGACGAGTACTGCTAGGAGTCCGATACCCGCGAGAGCGTACCTACGGCTACTCATGCTCATGCCGGAACCCCCATGCGTTTTCTGACCGAGACCTTAGCCTTGACGAGGTATCCCACGATAGCCGCCGCGAGCGCGCCCTCTACGAGTCCTATCGGAATCTGTGTGACAGCGAATATACCCATGAACTTAGTCGCGGATGCTATAATCCCGCTGACTCCGGGCTCCGACGGGAACGCGACCGCAAGCTGTAACGAAGTCACGACGTAGGTCGTCCAGTCGGTAACCACTGCGGCGACGAAGGTCGACTTCTTGAGATCAGTACGCGGTCTTACGAGTCTGTAGGCTCCGTAGCCGACGAAGGGACCTATGACACCCATAGACGCGACGTTCGCGCCGAGTGTCGTGATTCCTCCGTGGGCTAAGAGGAGTGCCTGATAAAGTAAGACGACCGCCGAGAGGAAAGACGTCACTACGGGACCGAAGAGGACGACTGCGAGACCGGTTCCCGTGGGATGGGACGTACTGCCGGTCACAGACGGCATCTTGAGAGCCGAGAGGACGAATATAAATCCCGCCGAGACGGCTAAGAGAGCCTTCGACCTCGAACTATCCATCGACTTTGCTGTCTTGTACGCTCCATATCCGACGAAGGGAGCCGCGACGACGTACCACGCCGCAGCCCACTCTACGGGAAGAAAGCCTTCCATTATATGCATGTCATGTCACCACAGTCCCTTCTACCACAGAGGGGATTAAAACAATTTTGGTTGAACTAATACAAATGAAGTTTAATTCAGGGGCGTGAGACGAGACTCGTCGAGGTCAAAATAAAAAAGAGTCCGTCGTCTGTCCGGTCTTACTCTTCTTCTAGGTCGGTAAGGCAGAACCACCAGTCCTTACAGTCGTAGCCCTCTGCCTCGGCTTCTGCGAGTCTGTCCTCGGCGTCCTGGTCGCTGTCGGGCGGCGGAACAAGAACCTGGTCGCCGAAGTTCTGGTTCTCGGGCCAGTCGGCGGGTGTGGCGACTCCTTCCTCGTCGCTCGTCTGGAGTGCTTCGAGTGAGCGGAGTATCTCGTCTATGTTACGTCCGATCTCGAAGGGGTAGTAGAGAGTGAGACGTAGGACACCGTCGGGGTCGACTATGAAGACCGCACGTACTGTCGACGATCCCATTCCGGGATGGAGCATTCCGAGCTCCTGTGCGACTCCTCCCATCTCGTCGGCTATTATGGGGAAGCCTATCTCTACGCCGATCTCCTCCTCTATCCAGTCTGTCCACTTGATATGGGAGTGGACACGGTCGACCGAGAGACCTATGAGGTTCGCGCCTAACTCCTCGAACTCGTCACGTCTCTGTTCGAACGCGATGAACTCGGTCGTACAGACGGGCGTGAAGTCACCGGGATGGCTGAAGAGCACGAACCACTCGCCTTCGTACTCGTCGGGGAGCTTCATCTCCCCGTGTGTCGTGGATACTTCTAGTTCGGGGAACCTGTCACCAAGCAGCGGCATCGTGGGTTTTTCGTCAGACATCAGGATAACAAACACACTCAGGGGATTTAAAGCTTACTCAATCCAAAAAATCTGTCGGTTATTAGAACTGAAATTTTGACATAGATAAATATCTTTTGGAGTAGGCAAAGCACCACAGCTGCCGGTGGCTTTTAGGTCTGTGAGAACCAAACGTGTCTATGGAATCCGAGTCTGACTGGGAGGAACGCATAAGAGCGATGAGAATGGAGAAGGACGACTTCTTCGGGAGCTCGCGCAGGTCACCTATACCCGCCGACGAACGTCAGAGCTTCGACGGTCTCAACTACTTCGAACCTAACCCCGACTACCGTTATGAGCTGAAGCTCGACGAGTTCGACGACAAGAGCGTGGTCGAGATAGGCACGACAGAGGAGGGGGAGAGGAAGTACCTCGACTGGGGAGTCTTCAGTTTTACTGTCGACGGAGAGGACTGTGAGCTACACGCTTACAAGAGCGACCCCGACGAGAGCCGTCTCTGGGTTCCCTTCAGGGACGAGACCAACGGAGACGAGACCTACGGCGCGGGGAGATACCTCGACCTCGACGAGGATAGCCACAGGCTCGACGACGACAGATGGATACTCGACTTCAACCAAGCCTACAACCCCTTCTGTGTCTACTCCGACGACTACGAGTGTGCTCTCATACCCACGACCAACTGGCTAGACGTAAGTATAGAGGCGGGAGAAAAGAGCTACAAGTAATAAAAAGCTACCTCTTCCTTACGACCTGTTTAGAGATCTTTCTCTGTGTGCCGCTGGGATGCTCTAAGAGAACGACCGAGTCACCGTCTATCTCACGTACCTCGCCCTTTCTGTCGGTACCGTCCTTCCAGTGGAAGACGACCCTGTCGTGGGGGTATAGTTTTTCGGGGCTGTGAAGCTCTGACTCGTGTTCTTGGGCTTTCATCTGACATCTATCCCTAAGTAGTCTGACATATTAAGCCTTTCCTCGGCTCTAATTCTCCTTCAGTATATACGTTCGGATTCGGCTTCTGTCAGACAGTATAAGTAGCTAGCCAACGAAGATAAGGTATGTCGAAGTACGAGGATCAGCTTGAGCGTGCTTTATCTGAAGCTTCCGAAGGAGTAGAAAGAGGCAGGTTCTCTCTTCCCGAGCCCGACGTGAGACAGGAGGGCAACACGACGGTTTACGAGAACTTTCAGGACTTCGTCCAGACGGTCGACAGGGACGAGAACGACGTCTTAGAGTTCCTTCAGAGGGACATGGGGACGAGCGCGCACCTCGACGAGAAGGGACGCGCACGTCTCGTCGGAGACTTCAACGCCGGACGTATAATGGAAGCAGCCGAGGAGTTCACCGACAAGTACGTCATCTGTCCCGAGTGTGGCTCTCCCGACACACGTCTCGAAGGCGACGACGAGAACCTCTCGATAAAGTGTGAGGCGTGTGGCGAGAAGTCGCCCGTAGAGTAGTACCGCCCCCATAACTAATACTACTGGAGTCTGTTCTTGTGTTGTATGATAAGAAGGCTCGTCCTGGACATAATGAAGCCGCATGAGCCGTCAATGCACGACGTAGCCGTCAAGGTCGCAGACACCGACGGCGTCTTAGGTGTAAACGCGAAGCTCATAGAGACCGACAGTAAGGTTCAGAACATAAAGATGACAGTCGAGGGCGAGGACATCGACTACGACGCGGTTAAAGACCGTATAGAACACCTCGGGGGAAGCGTCCACTCGGTCGACGAGGTCGCGTGCGGTGAGACGATAGTCGAGGAGAGCATCACCCCACAGGACTGAGAGATGTGGGGAATCGGCTTCGTGCGTGATACGCTCCAGGACGAGGAGGCACGTTCGATATCGCGGCGTTACTTCATATCGAACGGCTTCGACGGTGCTCTCACGAGCGTCGGAATCACAGTCGGCTCGTACCTCTCGGGAGTTCCCGACGGTCTCACGGTAGTCAAGGTCGGGGTGGGTGCCGCAGTAGGTCTGTCGACGTCGGGTGTCTGGAGTGTCTGGGAGATAGAACGTGCCGAGAAGCTCGCTGAGCTTCAGCGTCTTGAGAGGTCTATGATGAAAGACCTAAAGGGTACGTCTATCTACACCGAGAAGAAACGCGTAAGGATAGTCAACTCGGTGATGAGCGGTCTGGGTCCAGTCGTGGGTATACTCCTTCCCGTCTTAGTCTTCGCTTTCGAGGGTATCTACCTCACGATGCTCGAAGCCACCCTCATCTCTGTGGCTGTCGCAGTCTCTGTCCTCTTCGTCTTCGGTGCCTACATGGGATCTATCTCCAAACAGAGATGGTACGTCGCGGGTCTCCGTATGGGCGTAGCAGGCGTAGTGGTCGCGGGAATCAACGTACTACTCCCGGGGTAAAAATGAACCAGAAGGACAGATGGAAGACAGAGACCGCGGACGAGGTGATAGAAGAGCTCGGAACCTCCGAGGATGGTCTAAGCTCGGACGAGGCGGAGGCGCGGCTTGAGGAGTACGGCTCGAACGAGATACGTGACGACGAAGAGATCTCCCCTCTACGTATACTCGTCTCGCAGTTCGACGACTTCCTGATATATCTTCTCGTCGTCGCGGCTCTTCTTTCGCTCGGAGTCGGGCTTCTCCCCGGTAGACATCCCGAGTACGTCGACGCAGGTCTCATAACCTTCATACTCGTAGCGAACGGAGTCTTCGGCTTCGTCCAGGACTACCGCGCCGAGAAGTCGATAGAGGCTCTGCGTGAGCTGTCGACCCCGGATGCGACGGTTATGAGGGACGCCACCAAGACCAAGATAGATTCGAGAGACGTAGTCCCGGGGGACGTCGTCTTCCTCGAACAGGGGGACTCAGTTCCCGCAGACGCGCGCCTAATCGAGTCACAGAGCCTCGAAGCCGACGAGTCGGCACTCACGGGAGAGAGCACGTCGGTGCCGAAGGACACGGAAGTCGTAGACAAGGACACATCCATCGCCGAGACCTCGAACCTCGTCTTCATGAACACGAATGTAGTCAGAGGACGTGGAAAGGCTGTCGTCGTAGAGACGGGAATGGAGACAGAGGTCGGAGGGATAGCGACACAGATCACTCAGGCTGAGGAGAGACAGACGCCCTTCGAGAGGGAGGTCGACAGACTCGGGAGGACGATTGGCTACGGAGTACTGGCTCTCATACTCGTAGTCGCAGGCGTACAGGCGGGCTCACGTCGGCGTCCCCCCTCACGGTCTTACTTGTCTCTATAACACTCGCTGTCGCCGCCGTCCCTGAGGGTCTTCCCGCGGTCGTGACACTCACTCTCGCTCTGGGTTCTAGGAAGATACTAGAGAAGAACGCAGTCGTCCGTAACCTCCCTGTCGTCGAGAGTCTCGGATCGACAGACGTGATCGTGACTGACAAGACAGGGACACTCACCGAGAACCTCATGACGGTGAGACGCGTCTACTTCTCGGGTGAGACCTACGGTGTCACGGGAACCGGACTCAAGACGGAGGGCGAGTTTGTCGAGGAAGAGTCGGAGACCGAAGTCGGTTCTGAGGTGGTCGAGCCTCTCCTCAGGGCGGGTGTCGTCTGTAACAACTCCGAGAGATCCCTCGACGACTCCGACGACGAATACTACGGTGATCCCACAGAGATAGCCCTACTCGTCTCGGCACAGAAGGCAGGGATAGAGGTCGACGTGGGTGACGAGAGACAGAAGAGGAGGAAGAGCGAGATACCATTCACCTCGGAGAGAAAACGCATGACTGTCACAGTGCCCGAGGAAGACGGTGACGGATACGTCTCCTACATGAAGGGAGCACCCGAGGAGGTTCTCAGCCGGTGTGACACGCATCTCGTCGGGAGTGATGCCGTCGAACTCGACGACGAGGCGAGGAACGAGATCAGAGACAGACAGACCGAGTTCGAGGACGACGCCCTCCGAGTTCTCGGCTTTGGATACAAGCGGGAGGAGGTCGAGGACGAGGACGACGAGGACGGCTTTGTCTTCCTCGGACTTCAGGCTATGATAGATCCGCCGAGGGACGGCGTCAGGGGAGCTGTCGACGACTGCCGGAGGGCGGGTATAGACGTTATTATGGTCACGGGCGACGGAATGGGAACTGCGAAGGCGATAGGAGAGGAGGTCGGATTCGATCCTAAGAACGCGAAGTCGGGACGTGAGGTCGAGAAGATGGAAGACGACGAGCTACGTGAGACAGTCGAGGAGACAGAGGTCTTCGCGAGGGTCTCACCGAGCCACAAGGTTCGTATACTCAAGGCGTGTCAGAGAAACGGTCACAACGTCGCGATGACGGGTGACGGGGTCAACGACGCGCCGGCTCTCAGGAACGCCGACGTCGGAATATCGATGGGACAGAGGGGAACAGACGTCGCCCAGCAGGCTTCCGACATGGTTCTGAGAGACGACAACTTCGTGACTATACGTGACGCGATAGCAGAGGGGAGGGGAATATTCGACAACATACGTAAGTTCGTCAACTACCTCCTCTCGGCGAACGCCGGCGAGGTTCTCGCGGTCACATTCGGCGTGATTCTCGGAAGCCTCGTCTTCCCCGGTCTCTTCGCAGGTGCAGGCGAGTCACTCATACTCACACCCGTGATGCTCCTCTGGATAAACCTCGTGACCGACGGACTCCCCGCACTCGCCCTCGGAGCCGATCCCCATTCCCCGAGGATAATGGGGAGACAGCCCCGACCCAGCGACGAGCCCGTTATCGATACTAGAATTGGAGCCTCGGTCGTCGGCATAGGAGTCGTGACGGCTCTCACAGGACTTCCGATATTCTTCGAGTCTCTCTCACGTACACGTAGCCTCGTCCTCGCACAGACATCTCTCTTCACCTTCCTCGTGGCTGCCGAGATGGTACGTATTCAGATCATACGCCACAGGTACGGTCAGTCGGTTCTCTCGAACCCGTGGCTCGTAGCCGCTGTGGGTCTCTCGCTCGTACTCCATCTCGGCGTTCTCTACACTCCTGTGTCGTCTCTCTTCGAGGTCACACCACTCGGTGCCGACGCGTGGCTCAGGATAGGCGTCGGCTTCGTGGTCTTCTTAGTCTTAAACGTCGGTCTGTCGTGGCTTCTCGACCGAGTAGTAGGCGACTGAGTCTACGAGGCACAGGCTCAGACGGAGGATAGATGATGATAGCCGAGGCTTTTCTCTTCGGTCTCGGACTCGTAATACTCGTCAGAGGGTCTGATACCGCCGTGAGATCGGCGGGTGGCCTCGCAGTCTACTATAGTAGAATCCAGAAGTCTTCTCGTAGTTGAATTCTGTATCCCGATCACGTCCTCCAGTTTTCTGAGTCTTGAAAAGGGATATGTGCAAACACTTCTGGAGATTACTATATTACGTCTTCATACAGTGGTAGGATATTAGCGACCCCGAATCCGAACGTGAGACAGATCTAAACGTACTCATACTGGAGGACATTCACAAAGCGAAGCTCTGTGAGTAAGCAAGATCAAAGATCTTGTTACAAAAATAGATAAAGATAAAGATTGAATACGGTCTTCTCGGAAAACGTCGGATACGTACCCGTGTTATTCTTTGCGACTTATATGAAAAATTCATATTCACGTCTATTGAGTGATAGAACTCCCGAAGTAGCCAATCTCTTTGATATCTCCGGGTATCCTCACGAAACTGGCTTCGACATCAAAAACATCTATTTCACAATTCGTCTTACGATCCTTAGCTACGTAGTTCACCCCAACACCTGTCTCGTCCCAGCGTATACTCCTCACGTGTCTCGTAAGACACTCCTCTATGTGGTATTGATGTACCAAAACTGACTCCGACGAGAAATCCGTTTCTTCGAGTAGTTCTCGAACATCACGTATTCCTTCCGCTTCTGAAGATATATTCAGTATAAAATAATCCTTCGCCGAATTAATCAGCCAGTGTATCGGTGCCCATCCAGCTTCTTTATCAGGCTCCACAGTTGGAGAACGAACAGCAGTTTCTCCTGTGGTACTTCTCAGCTTTTCGAAAGATGGGTCGGTTTCTACATTCTGGAGAGCTTCACCGTCTCTCTGTGATGAGTTCGTAGAATTAGAGCCTCCATCGCTACCTATACACCCGGTTAATGTAGCTGTGGTGGTGGCAAGAACTGATAGTAGACGACGTCTCGATATATGCATACGTTATCTGTAATCTCGGTACTTCCCAATCGGTAATTGAGAGTAAAAGATAAAGCGTTACTCTGATTG
>JAXIOF010000011.1 GCA_034190545.1 Candidatus Afararchaeum irisae
ACGCTTGCGGTGCGGTTTCGGGAAGCCTCGCCGTTTACGGCGAGGAGGAGGTCACTTGACGTCGTCAACACAGTCTTCTTCGCGGTTACTGTCACATACATCCTGATCCCACTCCACGAGAGGCTAGTGAGACGTGGGATTCCGTCTTGGTGGGCGAGTCTGGTCTCCACTGTCGTCGGATTTGTAAGTATACTGATTCTGATCGGATACGCGGCTTTCCTGGTGTATCTGAGACGGGCTGAGATAGTAGAGGCGGTGACGGGCTTCCCGTCTACCACGACGGTTGAAGCAGTCGGGTTTACGTATACTGTCGATGTCACAGATCTCCGGAACACCTTCATAGCGTATCTGACCCAGCTAGCCGTCGAACTAGCCCGTCGAACCCCGGTTCTGGCTCTGAAACTCACCCTCTTCTCACTCCTCATATTCTCCCTAACACACAACAGACATAGGGTGAGTGACGCTGTGTGGCGTGCCGTGCCGGCGAAGTACCAAGACATAACACGTCTCGTCGAGGGGAAAGTCGAGTCGACTCTTTTCTCCCTCTACGTCCTACAGGCGTCTGTCTCGGCTGTGACCTTCGTACTCTCCTTTGTCGTCTTCTCCTTCTTCGGATACGACTACTCGGGTACTCTCGCAGCAATCTCGGGACTCCTTCAGTTCTTCCCCATCGTAGGACCCAGTGTTCTCATCGCGGGTATCGTAGTCTACGAACTCCTCGTCGGGAGCCTCGTCAAGGCGATGACTGTCGGCATCGTCGGTGGCATCGTGATAGCGTGGCTCCCCGACGCCGTCATAAGAGTCCATCTCGCCGACGAGAGACTACCCGGGAGTCTCTACTTCATAGGTTTCACGGGAGGTCTCCTCAGCATAGGTCCGATAGGCGTGATAGCAGGACCCATAGTCGTGGTTCTGATAGCCGAGATGGTCAAACAGCTCGCGGATTCGAATGACAGAACGACTACGAGTACTTAGGCTCAGCACCGGTTGTCTCGTAGACGTCGTCGAGGAGTCTGTCACGTTCCTCCTGCCAGTCCTCGAAGCCGTCGCGTGACTCGGGGTACTCCTCGTAATGGTCGAGCACCTTCTCGGCACTCTTCTTCGCCTTGTAGAAGCTATAGACGGTGTCCCAGTGTCCGAAGCTCGATACCGCCATACGTAGCTTGAGTGTGAGGGGTATAGACGTCTTGCCCTCGTAGAGTGCCTCGCTAATCTTGTCACCGGGAAGAGACGACAGAAGACTAATTATCTCGTCTGTGTCGTAGGCTGTCACGAAGATGTTGTAGACGTCGAGTGTCGCATAACGCGCCCCGAACTCGTCCATGACATCGACGTTGTATCCCCAGAGAGACTCCTCTGAGACATCTCCTTCCTCTATAGCTTCTACCGCCTTCTCGCCCGCGTACTGTCCCGCGAACGCCGCGGTCGATATTCCGCCGCCCGTAGTAGGATTTACGTGTCCCGCGGCGTCACCTACGGCGATGAAGCCGTCTGCGA
>JAXIOF010000012.1 GCA_034190545.1 Candidatus Afararchaeum irisae
GCGATTCACCCACGGGTCAGGTGACCCGTGGTACTCTCGCTCCAAATACTATAGAGAGCCTCATAGACGACGTACAGAGCCAGACCGACGTCACCGTCGAGGAGATAGACGAGGTCAAGGATCGAATCACAACGGGTGTCGACACAGTAAACGACGCACTCGAAGCATTTGAGGATGTCGTCGAGAACGTCGAGGAGACCAACACCGGGGTACAGGAGATCTCCGACGCGACCGACGACCAGGCGGACTCGACTCAGGAGGTCGTCTCGATGGTCGACGACGTCGCGAGCATAAGCGAGGAGACGGCTGCGGAGGCGAAAAACGTCAGGTCGGCGTCACAGAGACAGACAGAGACGATCTCTGAGGTCGCCGAGTCGACAAATAATCTCTCTAACAGAACTGAGAGCCTCCGTAACCTAGTCAATGAGTTCGAGTTCAGAGGCGGTGACTTCACTGAGGCGACCCCCGAGGAAGCCGACCGTATCCTTGATTCGGGAGGATACGAACTGATCGACGTACGAACCCAAGCCGAGCATGACGACTACCGAATACCCGGAACCGACTACGTCATACCCCACGACGAGGTACGTGACAGACTCGGTGAGATAGAGTCGAACCGTGTCGTAGTCTACTGTAAGAAGGGCGGGAGGAGTGCTAAGGCGGCACAGATACTCGCGAGGAACGGCTTCGAGGACGTAGTCAACATACAAGGCGGCGTAGACGGCTGGAGGGACACCGGCTTACCCGTCGAGGAGTAACTCCATTTAGCCGTCCGACTCGATCTCCGCTCCACAGACCCGGCAGTAGACTGCGTCGGGGTCGTGGTACTCCGTACCGCAGTCGGGACACGGCTTTGAGACCTTTCCCTCGTGGGTCCACGTTCTTATTATACGGCTCGCCTGCCACGGTATGAAGATTATCCCCGCAGTAATTCCTAAGACAGCCGTCAGCCTTCCGAGACGTGTCGTCGGAACTATGTCCCCGAATCCGACAGTTGAGAGCGCGACAACCGTGAAGTAGAGGCTGTCACCGAATGTGTTCACCTCGGGGTTGACGGTGTTCTCGAAGGCATAGAAGAAGCCGGCTGTCACGAAGAATATTATGAAGACGGTGGTGAGGAGACGCGCACCCCGGAGAGACTCCTCCGTGACGGTTCCGAAGAAGAACTTCTCGTCCTCCAAGAAACGCAGGAAACGGAATATCCTGAGGACACGGAGGACTCTCAGGAAGCTCAGACCCGCGACAGCCGTCGTCGAGAAGACGAGTATGAGTAATGTCGGGAGTATAGATACTAGGTCTATCACGGAGTAGACGTCGTATGTCTGTCTCAGCCTGTCGTCGGCTGAGTAGATACGTGCGACGTACTCGACGACGAAGACGAGGGTTATGCCGACCTCTATATCCCAGAGTAGGCTCGCCCAGAACCCCGACGTGTACGTCTCGGCGACATAGACGACGACGAAGACTGCGTTGAGGAGTATTATACCCAGATCTATCGCTTTTCCGAGACGAGTGTCCCTGTCGTGGAGGTAGAAATGAACCGTCTGCCTTAGATCTGTTTCCGCCGTCATCTCAGAATAATGGCTCCCCCTTCGTCTCACGTCCGAAAAGCAGTACGACGACGCCGCCTAAAACGAACGACGCCGCTAAGGGCGCGAGTGCGACGAGGTATCCCCGTCCGACGAGTACGCCTGCGAGTATGGGGCCTATGACCGCTCCTATCTTTCCGACTCCCCCCGCGAAGCCGTTGCCCGTCGCACGTGCCTCCGTAGGGAAGAGCTCGGGAGTGTAGGCGTATATCGCTCCCCAGGCTCCGAGAGCGAAGAAGCTCGCGCCGAGGAGACCCGCTATGAAGCTACTCAGGCTCGACTCGGCACCTATACCGAAGAAGGAGACGTCGGGCATCGAGACTGCGAAGACGAACGTAAAGACACCCGAGAGGACGAGGTACGATCCGAGCGTCGGCTTCCGTCCTATCCTCTCGACTAGGTACGCCGCGCTGAAGTAGCCGGGGAACTGGACGACTGCGATCAGGACGAAGTAGAGGTATATGCTCTCGAAGGTAAGACCACCGACTGTCACGTTGCCGACGACTCCCGCGGCTCCTACCGTACTCGGAAGCCAGATGAAGACTCCGTAGTAGCCGAGGTTTACGCCGAACCACGCCGTCGTGATCATCGCAGTCTGTTTCCTCAGATCCGACTCGAAGAGACGTGAGAAGCCGGGCGACCGAGTCTCTCTGACCTCCTCCGCCGAGATGGGTGTGAACTCCTCTCCGTTTTCCTCGGCTATCTCACGTATACGGTCGTTCGCGGCTTCTATCTCACCCTTGAGAGCGAGGTAGTACGGCGTCTCGCTGAGTCCTCTCCTTATCACGAATACGGTGAGAGCGGGGAACGACGCCGCGGCGAACAGGACTCTCCAGTTAGCGACCTCTCCAAAGACGGGTACGTCTACCATACCGCCCGATGAGACCACCGAGAGGAAAAACCACGCGAGGACGACGGCTAGGAGGTTACCGAGGGGCCAGAAGGCGTCGAGGTAGACCACGTACTTACCTCTCTCCTGTGTCGGGAGATGTTCGGAGAGGTAGGAGGTGTCGACGGCGAGAGCACCCCCGAGTCCGACGCCCGTGAGGAAACGCAGTCCGAAGCCCGAGTAGAAACCCGTCGCCAGAGCCGTCAGACCCGTAAAGACGGAGTAGAAGAGAACTGTCCACTCGAACGCCTTCTTCCTGCCGTTCGTGTCGGCGTACGCACCCCAGATCCAGTTCCCCGCGATCATTCC
>JAXIOF010000013.1 GCA_034190545.1 Candidatus Afararchaeum irisae
GGATTTGAACCCTGGTCATTGCCTCGAGAGGGCAATATGATTGGCCGGACTACACCAACGGAGCGCGCATTACTTCGTATGCCCAAAACGGTATTAACCCTTTTGCTTTCGGCGTGTGACGTGAGAAAGAGCTAAAAACGTCTGAGATCGAGTTATAAACCGATCTGAAGTCTCTCACCGAGTAATGTGGAGTTATGAAAGAGATGAAAACGTCTGAACTATGAGAAGGGATTTAACCCGTCTCGTCTTATCTGTGTCAAGAGAAAGATAGAAATGAGACGTATTCGCGGTTTCGCCTTCGTGGCTCTCGGCATACTCACAGTCGTGGCTGTCTCGGGAGGGGCGGCTGGACAGTCCGAGACGGGCTCGTTAACTGTAGACGTGAACCAGAACTCGACAGACGTGGTCATATCCGTGACACAGAACTCAACACCTGTCGAAGGGGCGCATGTCGAGGTGTCGAGCATAGGCGACGACGCCGTCTTCGACGGTGTCTACACTACGGGTAAGGACGGTAAGATCAGTATAGACAGCGAATCGGTGGCTTCCTTCAGGTCTGAGGCAGGCGTCGTACAGCTGAGGATCAACGTCAGACACGAAAACACCAACTCGGCTTTCTTCACGACAGTCGTCACAGACAGAGGACTCGGAGAATCGACGCCGCTTGGACAGCGTATCTCATTAGCTCTGCGTGACTCGGTGGCTACGACACGGGGAACTGTCGAGGGAAGCCTCCTAGTGACACGTATCGGATCATCTGAGACGGAGAATGCCTCGGAAGTCGCGCTTCTCGGAGACCACGCCAACCGCGTCTTAGAGCTTCTGAGACAGCAGAGACAGAACGAGAGAAGTCTCCAGACGAGGTTTGCGATGGGGAACATAGACATATTTGAGTTCCACAGCCGGATGGTAGAGATGTCGGCGAGGGAAAAGTCACTCAAGAGTGATCTCGAAGTCACTGTAAGACGTCTCGAACGTATGCCCGACTCAAGGCTGAGACAAAACGGCTACGATCCCGTGAGGACAGGTATACTCTACAGGAACCTGAGGAGTGACATTCCAATCAGGTACGAAGACATAAGTCTGTCTCAGAACGAGTCGTCGTAGCGTAGTCGGGTGAGTCGAACCGCGTCAGTCGTCCCGTTCGGGTCGGGTTCGGAATCCTCAAGAGCGAGACCGACGTATCTCGTTTAATCAGATGCTTACAGTTCTCATATCTCCCAGGAAGAACAAGGACGAGTACAGGGTGATTCCCTCAAGAGACGGAAACCGTCTCTTCGTGGGAACTCTCGAAGTCGGAGAGACATCGAAAGGTCCACGTCCGAAGAAGTTCCGGGTAAGGAGAGACGGCGACGAGGAGCTTCAGAAGCCCAACGACTTCATCGATCTCGTGAGGATGGCTGACGAGATAGTTCTGACACAGAGCGGCGACGACGGGATGAAGGACGACGTGAGGGAGCTTCTGTCAGCATACCAGCTTGAGAGCCGTGAGGAGGAGGTCTGTCGTTACTGTCTCATCGACAACGAGTACACGCCACTCGGATACGACCGTATAAAACACGGAGACGAGTTCATCTGTCCCGACTGCGCGAAGCAGGAGCTAAGGAGAGAGGTGTCTTACAAGGGAGACCTCTCGTCGTCATCGTCGTCTGACTCGACGTCGGCAGCGATAGACAGAATGTACGAGATACTGATGGAGGTTCGTGACCTCGAAAAAGTTGTGGGTCTCCTCAATTCGAGCCTCGACCCCGAACTCACGAAGTTCGACGAGATCTCCGAGAACGTCGAGACACGTGAGGAGATACGTCTCGATGACCTGCCCCTGAGAGACGAGTTCGGGTCTCTGTTGCCGTTCGACACACTCCTACCCGTCCAGTCGAAGAGCGTCGAGAACGGTCTCTTAGACGGCGAGGATCAGTTAGTCGTGAGCGCGACCGCGACGGGTAAGACACTCATAGGAGAGCTCGCGGGTATACAGAGAGCACTCGAAGGCAAGGGGAAGACGTTGTTCCTCGTCCCCCTCGTCGCCCTCGCCAACCAGAAGTACTCACGTTTCAACGAGGACTACTCGGGTATACTCGACGTAACACAGCGCGTCGGATCGAACCGTATATACGGAGGAGAGGAGAGCTTCGACCCGAGTGCCGACGTCGTTGTAGGAACCTACGAGGGTATCGACCACGCTCTGAGGACGGGGCGTGACCTCGGAGAGATAGGTACGGTAGTCATAGACGAGGTTCACAACCTGATGGACGACGAGAGAGGTCACAGGCTCGACGGTCTCATAACACGTCTGAGACATTACACGGGCGAAGTAAAGGGGTCAGGTACGGACACAGACACAGTTACAGATACCCAGTGGATATTCCTGTCGGCGACAGTCGGAAATCCCGCGGAGCTCTCGGAGAAGCTCGACGCGAGACTCGTCGAGTATGAGGACCGTCCGGTTCCGATAGAGCGACATCTCACATTCGCTTCGAGGAGAGAGAAGCCCGACATAATAAACAGGCTCGTCAAACGCGAGTACAACAAGAAGTCGTCAAAGGGATACAGGGGTCAGACGATAGTCTTCACCAACTCACGGCGTCGTTGCCACAAGATAGCGGGGAAGATAGACACCACGGCGGCGGCGTACCACGCCGGACTGTCGTCGAACGAGAGGAAACAGGTCGAGAGGTACTTCGGAGAGGGCGAGATTTCGACCGTCGTGACGACGGCAGCACTAGGAGCGGGCGTCGACTTCCCGGCGTCACAGGTGATATTCGAGAGTCTCGCGATGGGTATAGACTGGCTCACAGTACAGGAGTTCGAACAGATGCTCGGAAGGGCGGGGAGACCCGACTACCACGACCGCGGGGTCGTCTACCTACTCGCAGAGATCGACGGCGTCTACCACAGAAGCATGGAGAGAACAGAGGAAGAGGTCGCTGTCGACCTACTCAAGGGCGAGATGGGGGGTGTCGCGGTCGAGTACGACTCAAGCGCAGTGATGGAGGAGACACTCGCCAACCTCGCCGCGGGTGGCGACGATTACGCGAGTCTCAACGACGACCTTATGTACGAGATCGACACCGACCGGGCTGTCTCGAAGCTCAGAGAGTACGGTCTGATGAGGAACGGCAGGATCACCGAGATGGGGAGGATAGGCGCGTCACATTTCCTGACGCCGAAACAGGTCGAGACTATGGAGAAGAGCGCGAGACGTGAGGATCCGCCACACAAGACCGTCGCCGAACTTGAGCTTCTCGGCGACGAGATGTAACTACGAGTTACGGTCGACCCAGTCTTCGTAGTCGTCGTTGGCTTCGGATTTCCGTCTTATCACAGCAGGCACGTCGTAGGGATGGATATCCTCGACGGCTCGGCGCACCTCCTCGAAGTCGCGTGACGTCTTTACGTCGACAGCGTACTCCGACTCCTCGACTGTCTCGCCCTCCCATCTATATACTGACCGTATCTCGTGGTAGTTGACACACGCCGCATATCCCGCATCGACTAGCTCGAAGGCGATCTCCTCGGCGGAGTCGGCGTCGGGAGCCGTGGTGTGTACCTCGATCATGTTTGGGGTGTCACCACTGAGACACAAAACCGTTTTGTAAATCCGGGCAGAATACTCCGTAATGGTATCATTCGCAGCCTGGCTTCTGTTCGGATTCGGTCTCTACTGGACAGCTGTTATCATGCTCTCGTCGGGCGGCTTCCTCGACAGGTACAACATAGACACAATGGGACCTCTGTTTCTCCTCAGGACGGAGAGGTGGAAGGACTTACTCGACCGTCTCGCGCGTCCCAAGAGGTTCTGGAGAGCCTACGGAAACCTCGGGATAGCGGTCGCAGTCGGCGTAATGGTTATCTCGTTCGTCCTACTCGCGATGACGGGGTACAGAAACCTCGTCTCACCGCCCGAGCCGAGCCAGTTCAACCAGCCCGAGAACGTCCTCGTGATTCCGGGAGTCAACGACTTCCTTCCTCTCTCCATGGCTCCCGAGATAGTCGCCGGACTCGCGATAGGAATCATAGTCCACGAGGGCGGACACGGTATCATGTGCAGGGTCGGCGACATAGAAGTATCGAGCATGGGACTCCTGACCTTCGCAGTCCTCCCAGTCGGTGCTTTCGTCGAGCCAGACGAGGACGAGGTCGAGAAGGCTAGCTCGGGGTCGAAGACACGTATGTTCGCAGCGGGTGTGATGAACAACTTCGTTCTGACAGTCATCGTCTTCGTCCTCCTCGCTCTGAGTATGACCCCAGTCCAGCCCATAGACGGCGTGGGTGTCAAGTCGGTGGTCGAGGACTCGCCCGCCTCGGAGTCGGGGATGGAGCCGGGTGACATAATAAAAACAGTCGACGGGACACAGGTCGAGACTGTCGAGAAGTTCATGTCAGTGATGAGAGAGACATCGCCGGGCGAGACCGTCGAGATAGAGGTATACAGGGATGGCGAGACGGTGACTCTGACTCCGACCCTAAGCGAGAACCCGCGTGACTCCTCGATAGGTTTCTTAGGGGTCTCGGCGTTCGGTATCGCTGACGTCCACTCGTCTCTAGCGTCGTTAAACCCGAGGGACTGGCTCGTGACTGTCTTCCTGCCTTTCGGCATACTCGGGTCGGCTTTCCCCGGCTTCACCGGTGAGATAGCCGGCTTCTACGAACTCACGGGCGTCGCGGCGTCACTCGGAGGTCTCTACTGGCTGATACCCAACCTCCTCTTCTGGACGGCTTGGGTCAACTTCAACCTCGGACTCTTCAACTGCGTCCCCGCGGTTCCGCTCGACGGAGGACATATACTCCGTGAGGGAGCCGAGAAGGTCGTGAGTCCGTTCCTCGGCGAGGACAGAAGGGAGAGTGTTGCGAACGCACTCACGGGCGCGACGGCTATACTCATGTTCGGCAGCCTTCTTCTGATGATGTTCGGACCACGTCTTATGAGGTAGACGTGGGAGTAGTCTGATAGACGACTGTCTTCTCGCCTCTGAAACGTCTCGTCTCGGCGACAGTAAAGCCTCTTTCTTCGAGAGCCTCACGCAGACTTTCGTCCGACTCGTCGACTGCGATACGTACGCCGAGATCTGCCTCCTCGGCTGCAGCCAGAGGCTCGTCGAGGAGGAGTGAGACCGACTCGTTATCGGAGTCGTCGACACCGATCTGGTGTATGACGACGTATTCGTATTCGTATTCGTAGTCAGAGCCGAGTTCGACGTCGTAGCTCACGTATCCTCGTATGCCGTCTTGGGTCTCAGCCACTCTGAGAGTCCTGTCGTGTACCATGTCTCTGACGGAGTCGGCTGAGGGCTTCTCGTCTAGTATCTCCTCCGAGGCTATCTCGGCTATACGTTCGGCGTCTTCCTCAGTGGCGTCCCTTATTCTAATACTCATAGCTTGCGTCTCTCCTGAGATTCGTTCTGTGTGTCGACAGCGACTCGACGTCATAGACCTCCTTTGCGCTCAGGCTCCGGAGACGACCCCTGTACTTCGTCTTCGGGTCGACACCGTATGACTCCAGGAGTCGCTTGAGCTTCGAGTGTAACATGTTGCCGTGTTCGTCCCAGTCGGTAAGCAGAACCGCCGACGAGTAAGACGTCGATATACGTACGGCGGTCTCAGAGAGACTCCTTCCGTTTGCGCT
Source organism: Candidatus Afararchaeum irisae (assembly GCA_034190545.1). Lineage (NCBI taxonomy): Archaea > Methanobacteriati > Methanobacteriota > Halobacteria > Halorutilales > Halorutilaceae > Afararchaeum (SeqCode) > Afararchaeum irisae (SeqCode). The sequence goes on from JAXIOF010000013.1 coordinate 5,627, forward strand.
GACACGGACGTACTCGCCGTCGACGCCGAGGTCACGGAGAGCCTCCTCGTCCTTACGTCCCTCTACGACTATGACAGTGTCATCGGACTCAGCACTTATGTCATCGAGAACCGACTCGAACCGTCTCAGACGCTCACGCGGAGTCTCCCAGTCCCAGTCCATGTACATTAGAGATACGGAACAGGGAGTCAAAAGCCTCACGCGTCAAGTCGTGTTCCGCGTTGGCAAGACGAAGAGTTTTTGTCGTTCTGAGACGGATTCTGGGTAATGCCAGCCGTCGTACGTGAAGAGGACTGTATAGGATGCACCAAGTGCGAGAAGGTGTGTCCCGTCGACACTATCGACATGGTAGAGGGAGACGGTGCCGAGAACGGAAACGGAATGGTAGCTTTTGTAAATCTCGACGGCTGTGTAGGATGTGCGGAATGTCTGATAGAGTGTCCTGTCGACTGTATCTACATGGATCACGACGCGGATATAGCAGACGAGGGCGCAGACCACGACTACATAAGTATATAACTGAGTAGAAAAATATGCGTACAGTAGTAAAGTTCGGAGGAACGAGCGTAGGATCGGGCGAACGTATAAAGAGAGCCGCCGAGTCGGTCGCTAAGGAGAGGAGGAAAGGTAACGAGATAGTAGTCGTCGTCTCGGCGATGGGAGACACGACCGACCATCTCATAGACGAGATGGAAGCCATCGGAATAGGAGACTCGGAAGGGGAAGACGCCAACGAGGTCGTGAGCATGGGGGAACGCACCTCTGTGCGCCTCTTCAAGGCAGCTCTTGAAAACCTGGGTATAGACGCGTCTTTCGTCGAGCCCGGGAACTCGAAATGGCCCGTCATAACCGACGAGGACGGTGAGCTAAACGAGGACTCGACCTCGGCGAAGGTCGCAGACCTCGGTGAGACACTCGAAGACGAGGTCGTAGTCGTCTGTGGCTTCTTAGGAGAGACCCCCGACGGAAGCCTCACGACACTCGGAAGAGGAGGTAGCGACACCACGGCGATGATACTCGGACGTTACCTCGACGCCGACGAGGTCGTCATAGTCACAGACGTAGACGGTGTGATGACAGGAGACCCTAGCAGCGTCGAGGGTGCGAGGACTATAGACGAGATCACTGTCAACGAGATGCAGGATCTCTCGCTGAGGGGCGCACAGGTGGTCGCACCGAGTGCTCTGAGGTACAAGAAGGAGGGTATGAAGGTACGTATAGTACACCACAAACACGGCGACCTCAACGCCACGGGAACTGAGATAGTAGGAAGCTCCAACAGCATGCACGACGTAGATCTACGTGACAGTCCGGTAGCCGCCGTAACGGTGGCAGGAAGCACTATTCTGGAGACACCCAACCTCTTGGCGCGTCTCTCGACCGCGCTCGGAGAGGAAGACATTAACATATTCGGTGTCTCGACGGGAAGCGAGTCGATGTCTTTCTTCGTCGATGAGGAGCTCGCGGAGGAAGCCGAGGAGATACTCCACGACGAGGTCACAGACGACGACAGTCTTTCGAGCGTGACACTCCGCGAGGAGATAGCGATGGTAGTCATCACGGGAGGCGAGTTCATAGAGACCCCGGGAGTCATCTACGACGCGATACGTCCCCTCAGGAAGAACGACATAAACATAATAGAGCTTCTTTCGAGCGCGACCTCTATAGTCATATTCGTCGACTGGGACGAGGGCAAGAGGGTACGTGACCTCGTCGAGTCGGTCTTCGAGTAAATACAAAGAGGCAGAGACAGAGAAAAGACTACGAGACAACTACCAAAGTGATACCGAGACAGAGGATAAACGACCGTACTGTCTTCACGTCAGTCGTCTTCGTAGTCCTTCTGGCTCAGGTTCTACTCTACCCGGGTATAGACAGGCTCGTCGAGTCGCTCGGGGCAGAGACTCGTCTCAACGCTAGCATGTGGTTTCTCGTCGCGGAGTTCGGTGCTTTCGTCGTCTTCGCCGCGCCGTGGGGAGCCGCGAGCGACGCCGCGGGAAGACGTGTTCCTTTCATAGCCGCGGGATCACTGGGTGGAGCCGTAGCGTACCTCCTGATAGCCGTGGTTCCCGGCTCCGTCGATCTCTCGTTCGCAGGGATACTCGGGCTGCGTGTCCTCCAAGGTGCTTTCACTATAGGAGCATTCTCGCTCGCGATGACTACTCTGATGGACATAGAGGGAGGACACGGACGTAACATGGGCGCAGTCGGGGTCGCGGTGGGTCTCGGGACGGGTCTCGGAGCACCTCTCGGAGGACAGCTATACGAGGTGGGTACTCTGGTTCCGCTCTACGCCGCGGCGGCTCTCCTGTCGGTCGCGGGCTTAGCCACGTTACTAGTCGACGAGACTGTGGAGTCGGACGGGAGAGACGAGGACATGAGTCAGATAATAACCAGCCTGCGTGAGACACCAGGTCTGGGTGTCGCATACGTCTTCGGCTTCCTCGACAGGATGACCGCGGGCTTCTTCGCTCTCGTGGGAACGCTCTACTTCCGCACGGTCTTCGGTCTGAGTCCCCTCGAAACGGGTCTGACACTCGGACTCTTCTTCTTCCCATTCGCCGTCCTCCAGTACCCCTTCGGGGTCGTCTCCGACCGGATAGGAAGGGTGATACCCGTAGTCGGAGGCTCCCTTCTCTACGGCGTCGCTGTGATAGGCGTGGGTGCCGCCCCCACGGTGACGTCTTCACAGGCGACACTCGTAGTCGTCGGTGTCTTAGGTGCTCTTATGACCCCCGCGACTATGGCACTTGTGACCGATCTCGCCGACGAGGACAGGAGAGGCGTCGCTATGGCGGGGTTCAACATAGCGGGAAGCGTCGGCTTCGTGACAGGAATACTCGTCGGAGGCACTGTTGCCGACTCCTACGGCTACCTCGAAGCCTTCGTGGTGGCTGGAGGACTAGAGGTCGTCGTGGCTCTCGTCGCACTCGTCCCGCTTCTGAGGATAGATACGTAAATACACGTCAAAACCAAACGGTTAAACTCGCGTTCTCGCTATGGGGGATATGGACTACATGGTTGTTCTCGAAGGGGCGTGGATAGTCGAGGACGTAGACGACGTCGACGACGCCCTTTCGGTCGCAGTGAGTGAGGCGGGTAGTCAGCTTAACGACGCGGGGAAGGACTACGTCGAGGTCGAACTCGGCTACCTCAACTGCCCAGCGTGTGGAGAGCCCTTCGACTCGGCTTGTGTCTTCGCGAGCACTGCACTCGTGGGTCTCGTCTTCGAGATCGACATCTACAACGCCGACTCGAAGGATCACGCCCGGAAGATAGCCAAGAAGGAGGTGGGTCAGGCTGTCTCAGGTGTTCCTCTCGAAGTCGTCGACGTAGTCGAGAAAGAGGAAGAGTAACCCAACAGAAATACAAGGAAGACAGTAGAGTGGAGAAAGACAGTGAGAGGTACCGAGGCATATACGCGTCCGACTCTCTTTTTAATCATAGCTACTGTGGTCTTAGCCGGACTGCCCGTCGGAGTATCGGCGTCGCCCGGGTTGGGCGAGGTCTATCCGAACCCCTACGCCGAGGGCGACGCGGGCGAGTACGTGGGGGTAGACACCGACGGAACGAACCTGACGGACTGGAAGGTCACAGACGGCGAGGACACCGTGAGACTCCCCGAGAGGAGTTACGCGGGACGTGTCTACCTCGGTGGCGAGAAGCCTAAGACGGTAGGCGGACTCGGTCTCGAACTCGCCAACTCGGGCGACGAGGTACGTCTTGTGAACCCCGAAGGAGAAGCCGTCGACGAAGTCGTATACGGCGAAGACGACAGCCTCGACCCGAACGAGGGCGAGATACTGGTCAAGGAAGACAGGGATTGGGAGATACGTACTCTCGGAGCCACGGATTTCGAGTACTCCGACTTCGACGCAGACTCAGTCACGGGTTTCGTCGCGCCTGACTCGTCGGCTGAGGCTGTCTCGCGTGCGATAGAGTCGGCGGACGAAAGGCTTCTCGTCAGCGGATACGAGTTCGACAGCGAGTACATCGCTCGCCTACTCACAGAAGCCGAGGAGAAGGGTGTCGAGGTCGAGGTACTAGTCGAGGGTTCGCCAGCGGGCGGCTTCGAAGCCGACGACTCGGAGGTTCTGGGTAGTATGGCGTCGGAAGGAGTAGAGGTCGACGTAGTCGAGGGCGAAAGAAGGAGATACAGATTTGTCCACGCGAAGTACATCGTCGTCGACTCCGAAAGCGCGGTAGTTACCTCGGAGAACTGGGTGAGCCACTCAGTCTCGCCCGAAGCCGCAGGACCGAGAGGCTGGGGGGTCGTAGTTGAGAGCGAGGGGGTCGCCGGGAGGCTCGAAGACGTCTTCCGTAACGACACCGACGAAGGCTGGTACTCTGTCAGAAACTGGTCGGAGTCGTCACCGAGCCGTATAGAAGGGGGTTCTGAGGAGGAGTCCGAATCGGAGTACGAGACCCGGGGAACCGGCTTCGGCACCCAGACCTTCGAAGAAGCCGAGGTAGGAGTCGTACTCTCGCCCGACTCGTCGGTCGAACCCGTCGTCGAGATGATCGACTCAGCCGACGAGACGGTCTATGTTCAGCAGGCGTACATACGTGACCCCGAGACGAATCCCTATCTGAACCAGGTCGTCGAAGAGGCGCGCGAGGGGACACAGGTACGTGTCCTCCTCGACGGTAGATGGTTCGCACGTGAGGAGAACCAAGCTATAGCCGACAGACTCAATTCGATCGGTGAAGAAGAAGGTGTAGACATAGAGGCACGCGTATCCGAGACAGCCGTACACAACAAGGGTGTAGTCGTAGACGGAGAGGAGGTTCTGGTTTCGAGTATCAACTGGAACCTCAACTCGATAAACAACAACAGGGAGGTCGGCGTGGTAGTAGACGACAACGAGACGGCTTCCTACTTTGAGAGGGTCTTCAAGTCGGACTGGAAGACTAGCAAGCGCGCTAACCCAAGCGGAACGGTTCTAGGTCTCGTACGCCCGAATATCGTCGAGATACTTCTTATCCTCATAACCGCGGGCATCTCTGTCTGGCTGGGTCTGAAGTACGTCTATGACTACGACTAGTTCCTTCTCCTTCCGAAGCCGGGGTACGGCGGCGGCGATCTCTTATGCGCCGAAGCCTCGTACATCTTCTCAAACCTCTCGACAGTCTCGACCTCTACATCTACCTCGTCGGCTGTCTCCCCGACGGATAGACCTCTATCGACGAGACATCTCAGGACGTCGTCTATCGTGTCGTAGGTCGCGCCTAGCTCCGACTCGTCTGTCTGTCCCTCCCAGAGACCCGCTGTGGGAGTCTTCTCGACGAAGTGCTCGTCGACACCGAGATGTCTTGCTACGTCCCTGACCTCCGACTTATACAGACCTCCGAGTGGGAGTATGTCGACGGCTCCGTCGCCGTACTTCGTGAAGTAGCCTATCAGAAGCTCAGTCCGGTTTCCGGTTCCAAGAACGAGGAGATCCCTCTGGTTGGCTTCGAGGTACTCGAAGACCATACGTGACCTCGCGCGGACGTTTCCGACCGCCTCCTTCTTGGGTTCGTACTCGACCGAGTCGACGAAGGACTCGACGACGGGCTCTATGTTCACCTCCTTCTTCTCTATACCGAGGCTGTCAGCGATTCTGTGTGCGTCACGTATGTTGTGTTCGTCGCTCGGCTCACCCGGCATCACCATTCCGACGACAGCCTCCTCTCCGAGAGCCTCGACAGCCACAGCCGCCGACGCAGTCGAGTCTATCCCCCCGCTGAGTCCGACTACGACGCCGTCGGCTCCCGCCTCTTCTACCTTACTCGTGATGAAGTCGGTTATGGTGTCGACCGCCTCGGCGGTGTCGGTACTCGGTGTCTCTGTCTCTCTCTCCATGATACGACATGGATCTCAGCGTATATAATATATTGTCTCTGTCTCAGTCACTGCGTCCGTGTAGAGCGGTTACGCCTACGACGACGAGGAGAGCCACGATAGCCGCCGGTACCCCGAATCCCGGGAGACCCACGCCGCCTTCACCACCGTCGTCGATTCCAAGCTCCGACCTGAGCTCCTGATTGCGCTGACGTACTGTCTCCGACGTGTTCTTGAGCCTCGCGTTCTCCGACTCCACAGCCTCGACACGGCTTTCGAGTCGGGAGTTGGTCTGACTGAGATCCTCGACACGTCTCTGGAGTCTCTGGTTTTGTTGGCGCACCGTTTCTATGCGATCCCTGAGACTCGTGATTCTCTCGGACATACTCAGCCGGGTCGCGTTGAGAGGCGTCTCCCTCTCGTCGACGAGATCGAGTTCGACCGAGTCGGTGACGACACCAGCGTTTGCGACTATCTCGTAGCTACCGGCTTCGAGTCCCTCTGTCTCGACCGTAGTAAGCCAGAAGCCGCGTCCCTTCTGCCACGTATCTATGACCTCTATGTCGAACTCCTCCGCAGAAGGACCGTCGACAGCCTTGAGCTCTATTGTGTTCTCGTCGGGGTCGAGGTTGGTACTTCCTCTAATGACCACTTCCTCGCCGACCTCGACCTCGGGAATGCCCTCTATCTCGGAGGTCGGTACTGAAGCATTCACGGGGGCTGCGTCACGGATTTCGAGCGAGGGGTCGGTGTAGGAGAAGCTCCCCGAGTAGACGAGGTCGTCGGAGCCAGTCTCGTTGACCGACTCGGCGAGAACGCGTTCGACGATCTGTGGTCTGTTTGCGTTCGGGAAGACTGTCTCGGCGTCGTTTATGAGAGACGTGAGGCTCGACGTGTTCGATGACCGTCCCGAGTGAACACCGAGACCTCCCGAGAAGCTTCCGTCCCCGATCTCGCCGTCCCTTCCCGAAGCGATTACGACGACTTCTACGCGCCCCTCTGAGAAGGAGGCAGGTATCCCGACCCTCTCGTCTATACGGTCTCTGGAGCTGAGGAAGACTGTCTCGGCGTGAGCTCTCCCGAACCTGTCGAAGAGGGCGACCACTACGTCGTCGTTTCCGAGTGCCCTCCCAGTCATATGTAACGAGGCGTCCGAAGTGGATACCTCGCCGTCTACGGAGTAGGTGTCGACCGAGAGGCTCGGCTCTACTATCTCGATACTGTGGAAATCGCTCGTGGCAGTGAAGAACTCGGTGTCGTTGAGGACAGTGTAGTTGGAGTACCGCCGCGCGTCGGAGGTATCTATGACACCTATCGAGTAGGATCCCGTATAGCTGAGAATCTCGGAGGCTTGTTTCGTCAGAACGTCGGAGTCGTCGGGGTCACTCGGAACAAAATGCTCGACAGACCACGATTCACCCTCGACTAGCGTCTCCGCCAGGAGGTACCAGTCGGACGAGTCTCTGACATAGACCGAGACTGAGCTTATACTCGGAGACGCAGTGCCGTTTACATAGGCTGTCTCACCCGGTACGTAGGTCCACAGCTCCTGGATACGTACCTCAGGCTCGGAGATGTCGAGCGTGGCGGAGTCTATGTAGTCGCCCGTCGAGACCTCGTCGAAAGCCTCCATCTGGGACGAGTTGCCGGCGAAGAGGTAGAAGTTGACCGACTTGTCCTTGAGGACGCGCGTGTCTATAAGTCCCTCTCCGGTGCTGTCGTCTATCGCCACCGTCGCGACTACGTAGTTGGGGGTCATCGTGATATAGGGATTGTTAAAAGTTTTTACCGATTACCTCTGGGCGCCCGTCTGGACAG